>JAQCHG010000065.1 GCA_027619675.1 Cyanobacteriota bacterium | reverse complement strand
CCCTGCTGCGGGAACTGTACGACACCTATCGGGGCATCAGCCGCCAAAACTACCAAGAGGCGTACCACGATGCCGTGCAGTTCAAAGAAGAGGCCATCAGCCTGTTTAACTTTGGCTACCTGAGCCTGACGGAACGGGCCAAAATTGAGCGTCTCTACTGGTCCTGCTGCCGCCGCATCCTCGACATTGTGCGCCACGAAGACTACGTGCCCGACGATCTGGAAAATCTGGAAAAAAGTCTGGCGTCGATCTACTACATCAACCT
Organism: Cyanobacteriota bacterium; assembly: GCA_027619675.1. Taxonomy (GTDB): domain Bacteria; phylum Cyanobacteriota; class Cyanobacteriia; order Phormidesmidales; family Phormidesmidaceae; genus PCC-6406. The sequence continues at coordinate 7,345 of JAQCHG010000065.1, read as the reverse complement.
GTCGGTGTTTCAGTCGGCCCCAGATAGCTGGGCGATCGATCAACTGTTCCCAATCATGCCCATCCACCGCCTAGACGAAGAGCCCACCTGTCGCGGCACCCTGGCGGATCTCACCTGCGACAGCGACGGCAAAATCGAGCAGTTCATCGACCTCCGAGATGTGAAATCCTGCCTAGAACTGCACCCCCTCCGATCCGGTGAGTCCTATTACCTGGGTCTCTTCCTGGGGGGAGCCTACCAGGAGATCATGGGCAACCTGCACAACCTGTTTGGCGACACCAACACCGTCCACATCCAGCTCACCCCCAAGGGCTACCAAATCGAGCATGTGGTCAAGGGGGACACCATGACAGAGGTGCTGGGCTATGTGCAATATGACTCTGAGGATCTGATCGAAAATATCCGCCGCCGCACTGAACGGGCCTTGCAGGACAAAACCATAACCCTAGAGGAGTCGCAACTGCTGTTACAGCATTACGAACACAGCCTCAGCCGCTACACCTACTTGGCGGTTTAGAGCACATCATCTCGGCCCCCTAATAGGCTGGGGCCGCCAGACAGGAAATGAGTAACCCCAGGATCGAGCCCACGATCACCTGCACCGGGGTGTGGCCCAGCAGTTCCTTGAGGCGGTCTTCGTTGAACTCCGGCTTCTCGCTGAACAGTTCGTCAATGATTTGGTTCAAGATGCGGGCCTGCTTGCCCGCCGCCTGCCGCACCCCCGCCGCATCGTACATGACGATGACGGCAAACACCGTGGTGGCAGCAAACATAGGGCTGCTCCAGCCCAGGGTTTGGCCGATGCCGCAAGCCAGGGCCGTCACCAGGGCAGAGTGGGAACTGGGCATTCCCCCGGTTTCCACCAAGACCCGTAGGTTCACCTTGCGATGCTGGATTAACTCCACCACCACCTTCAGCCCTTGGGCCAAAAAGCAGGCCCCTAGGGCCACAATCAATACGTGGTTGTCAAGGATTGCGCTGACGTCTTCCATGGCTTCTGGCGATCGCCCTAGTGGGTCCGAGCAACGATATAGTCCGCCAGGGCCAGCAAGGGTTCAGAACCTGCCCCTAAGGGCTGCACCGCCGCCTTCGCTTCATCCACCAATTGCTGGGCCTGGCGACGGGATTCTTCAATGCCCCAAAAGCTGGGATAGGTGGCCTTCTGGGCTTGCAGGTCCTTCCCTGCGGATTTGCCCAACTCCTCGGAGGTAGCGGTGATGTCGAGCACATCATCCACAATCTGAAAGGCCAGCCCAATGCGGCGGGCATAGCCCGAGAGGGTGGCCACGGCCCCATCATCGGCCCCCGCCAAAATTGCCCCCGAGGTCACGGAAATTTCCAGCAGGGCTCCGGTTTTGTGGGTGTGGATGTAGTTCAGGGTTTCGACGGTGACACTGTCATCCCCCTCGGAAGCGAGGTCCACAATTTGGCCCCCCACTAACCCCTCTGCCCCCACGGCGCGGGCCAGATCCGCCACCACCCGCAGCACCCGATCCGCCGGGACAGCCTGGGTGTGGCGGGCGATGTGCTCAAAGGCGTAGGTGAGCAGGGCATCCCCCGCCAAAATCGCCACGTCTTCGCCGTAAACCTTGTGGTTGGTGAGTTTGCCCCGGCGATAGTCGTCGTTGTCCATGGCGGGCAGGTCGTCATGGATCAGCGACATGGTGTGGATCATCTCCAGAGCGCAGGCGGTGGGCATGGCCTGGGCTTCGTGGCCCCCCATCAGGTCGCAGGTGGCTAGGCAGAGGATGGGACGCAGCCGCTTGCCCCCCGCCAGCAGGGAATAGCGCATGGCCTCGTAGATGGTCTCGGGGTAGGCCAGGGTGACGGCGGCATCTAAGGCGGCCTCAATCCGGGGCTGGCGATCGCCCAGGTAGGTCTTGAGGTTAAAGGGGCTGGGGGGAGAGTCCGTGGATTGAGTCATCACCATAGTTGGGGCTGGAGGACCGTCACAATTGCGATCGCGCGCAGGGTTAAAGGGGCACTGAAACGCAGCGGAGCTAAGCGGGGATCACCCCTGGGCAGCGCTTACCATAGCTCCATACCGTATTGTGCATGAGCATGGCAACCGTCATCGGGCCAACCCCACCGGGGACTGGGGTAATGGCCTGGGCCAGGGGCGCAACGGCATCGTAGTCCACATCCCCCACCAGCTTGCCTTTGCCGTCGGGGGTAGCGACCCGGTTGATGCCCACGTCAATCACCACCGCCCCCGGCTTCACATAGTCGGGGGTAATGAGCCCTGGCCGCCCCACCGCCGCCACCAGGATGTCGGCGCTGCGGGTCACCTGGGGCAGATCCCGCGTGCGGGAATGGGCCAAGGTCACCGTGGCGTTCGCTGCACTCAGCATCAGCACCATGGGTTTGCCCACCAAAATGCTGCGCCCCAGCACCACCGCCTGCTGCCCGGTGGGGTCCACGCCGCCGTCCGCCAGTAGCGCCATCACCCCGGCTGGGGTGCAACTGCGTAGCCCCGGTTCCCCCCGCACCAAACGCCCCAGGTTCACCGGATGTAGACCATCCACATCCTTATCGGGGTCGATGGCGTTGAGCAGGGCAATGGCATCTAAATGCTCGGGTACGGGCAGTTGCAGCAAGATGCCGTCCACCCGCTCATCGGCATTCAACTGCTGGATCAGGGCTAGCACCACCGCTTGGGGGGTGTCTCCGGGCAAATGGCGACCCAGGGAGGCAATGCCAATGCGATCGCAGGCCCGTTCCTTGTTGCGGACATAGGCGGCACTGGCGGGGTTATCCCCCACCATCACCACCGCGAGACCAGGGGGACGATGGCCCTGGGCAGTCAGGTCAGCCACCTGGGCCTGCAACGCCGTTTGTTGACGCTGGGCTAGGGCCTTGCCATCTAAAATCTGAGTCATCGCAACCAACGGACATTCCAGCAGGGGGGCTTTAGGATGGACCCAAGGGCCAGTCCCCTCAACCCAGGGGAGCGCCGGGAAACGCCCAAAATAACTGGGCTAAACTCCGGTGGGCCACACCGCCCCTAGTGTCTCAGATTTCGGCAACCCTGCCGATATGACTTTTGCCCCTATGACCCGTCTAGATGTTCGCCGTCCCTGGATGAAACGACCCCTGGCCCCTGGCCACCACCGCCCCCCGCTGAAGCTGGCGGGGGGATTGATGCTATCGGTGGCCCTCTTGGGCTGCCAAGGGTTTGAACTGGGGGGCGATCGCCTACCCAGTTTAGGAATGCCCCTGCCCCTAGCCCAACTTCACGAGCCCCCCGTAGCGGTGGAAACCCTACCCCAGGCAACGGTGGGCCAGGGCTTCACCGTCGAGGGGCTCGTCACCCAAGTCGCCCCCCTGGGCACCGGGGCGGTGTATGAGCTGCAAGATGCCACCGGAGGCATTTGGATTTTGGCAGCGGAGGCCCCTTCAGTGGGAGCTACGGTGCGGGTGCAGGGACAGTTGAGCTACGAAACCATTTTGGTGGGGGGGCAGGATCGCGGTGAGCACTATCTGCAGGAGCAGCAGCGCACCCTAGTGGCCCCCGCCGAGGGCACTGGAGACGCTGCTGGCGCAGATGTTCCCGCCGTGGAGCCCGAGGCTACCCCCACCCCCGCGCCGGAGTAACCGCCAGCCCCAGTTAAGGCCGCCCCTATCCCCCCGTCGCTAGCCATTGCGCCAGGGGCTGCTGGTAATCGCGGCTAGGGCCATCGCTGGAGCGCTGATCTAAACAGGCTTGGCAACCAGCCTTTGAGACGTTGAAATTCATCTCCAGCCAGGAGTCAACCACCCTCACCCGCTGACTCGATGCCGATTCCTAGGGCGCGACACTGGTGAAGAGATGGGCGCTGGTGAGACGGCTGCGGGTGAGGGTGGCGCTGGTGAGGTCGCTGGCCTTAAGCCGCTGCGCTGTCTGCAAATCGGGGTTCAAATAGGTGGGGCGAGACGCACGGGGGCTGGGGGGGAAGGGGGCTGATGCCGCGTCTGACGCTTGCTGAAAGCCCAGGGTGGTTGGAACGGCCATGAGGTCGGCGGCAGCGGCGGGGGGCTGAAGGGCATCGACACCGACGGCTAGGGCAAACATGGCGATCGCCAACACCACCATAGCTTTCACCGACAACCGCTGCCACAGGGCTGACCACCAAGGAGACCGTGCCGGGGTCACGCTGGAAAACCCGTCTGGTTCCACAGAAACCATCCTTACTAACTCCTGGATACCGACATCACTGCACACTTTAGGCAGGGGATATTGTCTTATAGGCCCTGCTGATCTCATAGTTCGCAAAATTTTATGAGAGCAATCTATCAGATTCTGTTGACAAGGCGTTACAAGATTCCATGAAGACCTACCCGCCCAGCACTGCCTGACTGCCCATAAAGCAGGCGGAAACCCCAATTTCAAAAGGATTAGATTCGCCTAACGCGGATCTAGGCCCTGGCCCCACGCAAGTGCTGCCAAGGTGAATCGCCTTAAGCTTTCCCAAGAAAACGTTTACGAAAGTTCACGTTCCTGAAAAGGGCCGGAAGGAATCTGTTCCCGACCTGCCATGGCGGCAAGTCGTGAGCAGGGGCAGGGCCTAGTGACCGTGCGGCGTCAATCCCAGACTTTCCGGGGGGCAGGGGAGCGTAAGGACCAAGGAAGCTAGAAGGATGGGGTTACTTCCGCCACAGAGGTACCCATGGGTTACTTGCCCCAAACATTGCCATTCTCAGAACGCTTCTGAAGCTTGAGCCACAGCGCTCGGAGGTTTCAAGGCATGGCAAATGACCCACTCGGGCAAACATGGCGACAGCCCAGATGGTGGCAGCCCAGATGGCGGCAACGGACTCACTTACATGCGGGCTCTTTAGTATAAGGAGGCGGTTGGGTAACTTGGCTGTCGATAACCGCCGTGTCATCTACCAGGGCAGGGGTTGCCAAACCCAGGTTTGGAGATAGGGGAAAACCCTGAGCGGTTGGACGGGCCTGGTTTAAGATAAAGCCTACGGTTGCTAGGTTTTCTAGGGACATTACATTGGCATGACGGCGGCAGCAGACATTACTAAAACCTGGCAACGGCGGCTGGCGGAAGACATGCCCAAGCAGGGCGAGGAAGTTCGCCAAGCGGTGGTGGCGTGGCTGATTGGGCAAAATCCAGAGCGGTTTGATGAAGCGGATGCCACCAGCCTGAAGATTTTGACCCAGGCCCTAGAGTATCGCTACCAAATTCTACGGCAGCGGTATTGGGGGGTGTCCCCCGATGAAGCCTACCGTCGGCTGATTCGACGGTTGAGCAGTTTGTTTTTGGTGCGCAGCAAAGTCCGCACTTGGATTGCCTTGAGCCGCGATCGCCGCCGCACCGTCACCGATGTGCTGCAAGAGGTGATCCAAGAGATGTTGCAGAGCGATCGCCACCTGCGGCAGCAAGTCAGTTGGATCGGGCAATGCACCGCCCGCGATCGCCTGCGCAATCTATTAATGTTGGCCACGGTAGAAGAATATTGTCTGCGGCCCATCCGCAACCAGCCCCTGTTGGTCTACCGCTTTGTCAACTATCTGCGGCGCTCCCAACGGGGGGGGATGACCCAGATTCCATCGGGGGAGTTGATTCGCCTCGTTTCCGAGGAAATCACCACCGACGATCCCGACAATTCCCTCAGCCTGCTGGACGTGGAAGCGGTTTCCCAATATGAGTTCAATCAACAGGTGGAAGAAGAGCATCTGCTGCGGGAGCAGGTGAAGCAGCAGTTTAGTGACTACCTCACGGAAACCCTGGACGAAACCGCCGCCCAATGGCTGGAGTTGCACCTGCAAGGCCACACCCAAGAGGCGATTTCCCAGCAACTCAATCTCTCCATCAAAGAAGCCTATCGCCTGCGGGAAAAGATTCGCTATCACGCCATTCGGGTCTATACCCTGCGGGAAAATCCTGACTTGGTGTTTAGCTGGCTCAAAACCTCCGTACGGGAGCACAACCTGGGCTTACCCCCCCACCAATGGGAGCAGTTCTTGGCGGAACGCCCCCCCCTGCAACGGCAGATTCTGAACCAGATGAAGGCGGGGGCAAGCCTAGACGCGATCGCCCAAAGCTGTGACCTGAAACCCAGGCAAGTGGCAGGGGAATGGGCGCAAATCTACCTAGACGCCCAAGCCCTCCGCACGGACAACGTCAGCGCCTAGACCCGCCTCCAAAATCGACGGGGGAGCGGCGATCGCGGTTGGAGGCAAGGCGGTCTTCCCCCAACCACCAGGGAGTTTGCATGTCAGGCAGGATAGGGCTATCCAACCATCCAACCGTTGGGCCATGATGGGCCATCGCCCTGATGGGAAACCCCGGCGGGGATTTTTGTTACGACAACAATCAAGGATGTGTCGCAGTTTCATGGCAACTGTTATAACCGAGTAGAGTACCCTCACAGTGTTAGGTGGGTTGAGGTATTGACTCAGGGTTGTGCGATCGCATCAGCTTCATCCTCATTGTTAGATCTGTGATCTCCAACTTCCTGAAAATGGCGTCTATGGCTGCGTGCGTATGCCCCTTCCCAACCGCAATCAAGAAACCGTATCAAACACTGGGAAATCTGGCACTGAGAAATCTGGGGGAGGCGTTGGTACAGAAGGCTTAATGGACCCGGCTGATTTTGAGCTAAGCCAAATCTACGCCCTGATTGACAGCATTCTGCCCTTTGAAGCCTGTCTGTACTATCAGGTCTTGCCCTTAACCATTGAGGGCACCCGCCTTGTCATCGGTATGGTGGACCCCCGTGACTACGCCGCTGAGGAGTATGTGCGGCGGCAGTTAGCATTCATTAACTATTCCATTACGACCCGCCCCATTGCGTCAGACTGGCACCGCAATCTGCTGTCCCAGTACCTCAGCCACACCGCCCAGCGGCGGCAAGAGGGCGCGTCTTCTCCCCAGGGCAAAGCCGGGGCAAAGCCCGCCAACCCCGATGCCTCAGCGAAAGACACCCCTCAGGCTGCGACATCAAAAACCGCTGCCCAGGGGCCGACGGCTACCGGACCTGCCAAGGCTGACAAACCGGCCCCGGCTTCGGGCCAAGGGACGGCTTCCCCATCGACAACACCGCCGACGGCTCCCCCGCGATCGCCCAGTGGGTCTCCCCCTGAGGATCTAGCCGCCACCTACGTGGTAGATCAGCCCGATGAATTAGAGGCAACCCTGCCTCGCCCCCCCCGTCCCACCAGTCCTGCCTCGCCCCCCGCCTCACCGACTCCGGCTGCCACTGGGGGGGGCGGCAATGCGCCGCTGCATCTCTACATTGATGAGCGCTACGAGTCCTTGGATGAGGCCACCCTAGCCACCCTGCAACCCAAGGAACTGATGCAGGCCCTCCTCAGCAAAGTGTTGCAAGAGGGGATTGGGCGGCTCTATTT
>JAQCHG010000064.1 GCA_027619675.1 Cyanobacteriota bacterium | reverse complement strand
GCTTCACCCCCGAGCAGCGCACGATCTACGACCTGGTGCTCACGGCCCAGCTCAAGGCCATTGAGCAGGTGCAGCCAGGTAACCCCTTCAATAGCTTCCACGATGCCGCCACCCGCGTCATCACCGAGGGGCTGGTGGAGTTGGGGCTACTGGTGGGGGATGTGGACACCCTGATCGAAGAGAAGAAGCACAAAGCCTTCTTCATGCATGGCACCGGACACTTCCTGGGGTTGGATGTCCACGATGCCGGAATTTTGCGCAATCCCGACAAGTCTTGGCAGCCCTTTGCCCCCGGCAATGTGGTGACGGTGGAACCGGGCATCTACATCGCCCCCGACTATGAGCCCGTGGAGGGACAACCCCCGGTGGACGATCGTTGGCGGGGCATCGGCATCCGCATCGAAGACGATGTGCTGGTGACCGCTACGGGCCATGAGGTGTTGACCGCTGGGGTACCCAAAGCGATCGCCGACATGGAGCGGTAAAGAGATTTTTCGGAATGAATATACCGCCGCAGGTTGGCGTCGAGGGATGAGACGCAACAGTCTGAGCAGATAACGCTTTTCTCAGAAATCGCCTAAGACCGCACGGTGTAAATGGACGAGCCGTTCATCGGGGCCAGGGGGTTAGGGCGCGTCCTGGCAAGCCCTACAGCACCAGGGTCATGAACACACTGTTGGGATCTTCCCGATAATCCCCAAAGGGCGGACAGGGGGTAAAGCCGTGCTGGGCGTAGAGCCGTCGAGCCGGGGCAAAAAACGCCATCGACCCAGTTTCTAGGCTCAGCCGTCGATAGCCCCGCCCCTGCGCGGTGTGTACCATGTGCCGCAGCAGCCGGGAAGCCACCCCTTGGCCCCGATACGCCGCTGCTGTGCGCATAGACTTAATTTCCCCATGGTCAGGCCCCAGGGCCTTGATCGCCCCGCAGCCAATGAGCCTGTCCTGATCCCACACGGTCCAGAAGGTGATGTCTGGCTGCCGCAGCCCCGCCAGATCCAGGGCATGTTTGCTCTCCGGCGGCGACGCGGCCCGCATGTCTTGGAGATGTTCCTCCAAAAAGGCGGCAATGGCAGGACCGCTTAAATCATCCAGCTTGATGTCCACAGGGCTGCTGCAAGTCAGAGCTTGGGTAAAGGCTACCCGTACAACGGCACGCCTGGGGTCGGGTGACCCAGGCTAAGGGTCGCCAGCGTTCAACAGGTGAGTCTGGGTCAGGTGTGGGTTGGGTGGAACGAAGTAAACCCCAACAGCAGCAAGGCTTTGCTGGGTTGCGCCAACGCTTCACCCAACTGACAACTTTAGGCAACTTTAGGTTTGACAGACCACTAGAAAGAATAGGCCTTGTTGAAATTGGTGATTAGGGCCACGTTGGCGTGTTCCAGGGCCTTAATCAACCAGGCAGCCTCGCCACAGCGGGCCTGCTCGTGGTGCTTAAACAACACCGCCAGCCGGTTTTCTAGCCAAGGCTTCACCGCTGCGCAGAACAGCACCACCCGCAGCAATAGCCCCAGGGTCAAGATGTGGCCCGCCTCTTCTAGGAGGACGCGAAAGCGGCGAAACACCGGATTGCTGCGTCCCTCCACCACCAAAAAGTTCAGCACTATTTGGCAAAACCGCTGGATGGTGTAGTCCTTGGGCATCTCATCGTCAAACTCCCGCAGGACTTGGCGCACAAAGGTGCGGAGGTTGCGGGCAAAGGGATGTTGCTCATAGCGGCGATCGACGCTGGTCAAGGGGGCCAGCAGATATTCCAAAAACTCCTCTTTGAAGTCTCGGAAAGACCGCACCGTGCGGCTATAGCTCGCGAACAGGTGGGCCATGTCGCGGTGGCTGCGGTTGCCGCTGACTTTCCCCGTGTAATAACGCAGGGCCGCTTGGAGTTCGTCATCCTCCAGTTGGGTGGGATTGGCAAAGGGCCGCCCCGCCTGCTGCCGTGCCCACCGGGCTAGGTCGATGCCCAGCTTGGTTTCCTGCTGCTGCCGCAGTTCTTGGGCTTGGTCGCGCTGGGGCTGATCGCTGTCCTTCGTCACTAACAGATCACTGTCGTATAGGAAGGGGTAGCGCCGCAGTTGTTGGGCCACGGGTTGCTCGCTGATGTCCTGGTTGGCCGCGTCCTCTGCACTGGGTTGCACCAGCTCTGCAAATCGCCGCAGGGCGGCAAATTGTTCGGTGGTGGTGAACCGCTGGCTCAGGTAACGAATGCGACGGGTGACATCACTGTTGTGGGTACCCGTGGGGGGAATGACCTCAAACAGCCCCACCAGGGCTGGGATGGCCCAGTGGTCCTTGGGTTGGGTGTACCAGGGGTTAACGAGGGTACGGCTACAGCGGTTGAGGGTGTATTTAAACTCCCGCTCTGCCTCGGGTAGGTATAGGAGTTCTACGAGGGCATCCCAGACCGCATCATCGGCGTAGCGATCGCCCTCAATAAAGAGGCTCTGAAAGCGCTGTAAAACTTGGTCAGTCTGCTCTTGGCGGCGGCAGTCTGCCAGGTGGTTGTAGATTTGGGCCTGCAAATCCGAAACCGGGCGACTGGACCAAGATGCAAAGGAGTCCATGGAACTCATGGTGGTGGATGCCCCTAGGGGGATGCAGCAGATGACGGTCAGTAGGGAACGGGGGAACTACGGGAATTTACGGGAAATGCTGATCTATTGATAGCACTTGTAGTATATGTAATGCAAGTGTAGTTCCGGGGACTGGCCCGCAAGCTGCAATTCTCAAGGTTTCTTGATGAATGGCGATCGCCCCAGGGGTCGTTACAATCAACGGCGTTGTCCTTAATCACCCCTCCTTTCCCTATGACAGCCCAGGCCAAAATCGGCATTATCGGTGGCAGTGGTCTCTACAAAATGGATGCCCTCACCGACATTGAGGAAATTCAGGTTTCAACCCCCTTCGGTGACCCTTCCGATGCCCTGATCGTGGGCACCCTGGCCGGGGCGCGGGTGGCCTTTTTGGCCCGCCATGGTCGCAACCACACCCTGATGCCGTCGGAACTACCCTTTCGGGCCAACATCTACGCCATGAAAACCCTGGGGGTGGAATATCTGATCTCCGCTTCGGCAGTGGGGTCCCTGCAAGACGAGGCCAAACCCCTGGACATGGTGGTGCCCGATCAATTCATCGACCGCACCAAAAACCGAGTTTCCACCTTTTTTGGGGACGGCATTGTGGCCCACATTGCCTTTGGTGACCCCGTCTGTACCCACCTGGCCCAGGTGTTGGCCGATGCTGTGGATAGTCTGGATCTGCCCGAGGTTACCCTGCACCGGGGCGGCACCTATGTCTGTATGGAAGGCCCCGCCTTTTCCACCCGTGCGGAGTCGAACCTGTACCGCAGTTGGGGAGCGCGGGTGATTGGCATGACCAATTTGCCGGAGGCCAAACTGGCCCGAGAGGCGGAAATTGCCTACGCCACCCTGGCCCTGGTGACGGACTACGACTGCTGGCACCCCGACCACGACAGCGTCACCGTGGACATGGTGATTGGTAACCTGATGAAAAATGCCACCAATGCCCAACGGGTGATTCAGACGGTGGTGGAGCGGCTCCACACCAATCCTCCCCCCTCTGAGGCCCACACCGCCCTGAAGTATGCGGTGATCACCCCCCTCGATAAGGCCCCCGCCGCCACCCTAGAAAAGCTGCACCTGCTGCTAGGCAAGTATCTGTAGCAGCCCCCCCCAGAGACACCCCACCCGTTTTCTCAAGACTTGTGGGGCAGGAAACCGCTGAGGTGTTCATGACAGGCCCGATGGATCGCTAGTATGGGAACTATCGGGCCAGGGCGATCGCCCTATGCCCATGGTCTTTGTAGCGCGATGGCGCTGCCGCTTCCCAGTCCTTTATTCCTAGTCTTCCTCTGTCACCACCATGACTTCAGCCACTTCCCTTGCGCCCCAAACCATGGATGACACCAAACATGGCCTCCCCGTCACCATCATCACGGGGTTCTTGGGCAGCGGCAAAACCACCCTGCTAAACCACATCCTCAGCAACCAAGAGGGGCTCAAAACCGCCGTTCTGGTCAACGAGTTTGGGGAAATTGGCATCGATAACGACTTGCTGATTTCCACCCCCGGCAGTGACGACACCATGGTGGAACTGAGCAACGGCTGCATCTGCTGCACCATCAACAATGACTTGATGGATGCCGTCTACAAGGTGCTGGAGCGCCAAGACAACATTGATTATCTCGTGGTGGAAACCACGGGGCTGGCGGATCCCCTGCCCATTGCCCTCACCTTCTTGGGGACGGAACTGCGGGACATGACCCGCCTCGACTCCATCGTGACGGTGGTGGATGCGGAGAACTACAGCCTGGATTTGTTCAACAGTCAGGCCGCCTACAACCAGATTGCCTACGGCGACATCATTTTGCTGAATAAGGCCGACTTGGTGGATGAAGGGGATCTCGATCTCCTAGAGGTGAAAATTCGCGATGTGAAGGAAGGGGCACGCATCCTCCGCACCACCCGCTCCCAGGTGCCGCTGCCCCTGATCCTGAGTGTGGGGCTGTTTGAGTCCGACAAATATTTCGCCGCAGCAGAAGGCCCCGAGCACGATCATGGTCACGATCATGGCCATGACCATCACGATGGACACGATCACCACGACCATCACGACCACACCAACTGCGACCACGACCATGGCCATTGCGACCATGACCACGATCATGGCCACCATCACCACGCCCATTCTGATCATCTCGCCATCGATGGCTTCACATCACTCTCCTTCGAGAGCGATCGCCCCTTTGCCATTCGCAAATTCCAGCATTTTCTCGACAACCAACTGCCCGCCAGCATCTTTCGGGCTAAGGGCATCCTTTGGTTTGATGAAAGCCCCAAGCGCCACATCTTCCACCTCAGCGGCAAGCGCTTTTCCCTCGACGATGACGAGTGGACGGGCAACCCCAAAAACCAACTGGTGTTGATTGGCCAAGACCTAGACCACGACACCCTGCGGCAGCAGATCAACGCCTGTCTGTGTCTGCCGTCCACCCATCGCGGTCAAGGGTTCGGCTAAGGCAAGCGGTGGAACCATGGCCCCTAAGGTGTCCTACGCTGCCCCCTGGAGCAATGCACTTCTAGCCATCAGTACCCTGGCGACCGTCCTACTGTTGGCCATTGTGGTGCTGGGGTTGCTGGTGGGTCCCCGCAGTAATCCCTGGTGGATAGGGTCGATGGTGGTCATGCCCCTGGCTATTCTGCTGTTCACCGCTAGCCGTAGCGTGCGAGGCTACTGCATTGAGGGCGATCGCCTCTACATCCAGCGTCCTGTTGGACACAAAACCATCGCCCTGGCCCCCCTGCAAGCCGCCCTGGTCAACCCCCAGGCCATGGATCGATCCATCCGCATCTGGGGCAATGGCGGTTTGTTCAGCTTTTCGGGCTTTTTCCACAACCCCCAGTTAGGCCAGTATCAAGCCTATGTGACGGATAAAAAACGCACAGTGGTTTTGACCTTTCCCACCCATAAACTGGTGCTGTCCCCGGCGGACCCTGAGGGGTTTGTGGCGACGGTGTTGCAAGCCCGCACCCACGGTTAGGGCTGCGGGAGGTGGGCTGCCCCGCCCTCCGATCCATCGCCTGCCGCTGACCGGGACTGATCCGTTCACCCGTGAACCATTGATGCCCCCCCCTGCCCCCCCCTCTGCCATCGTCAAGGACTGTTTGGCCTGCCGCATCTTAGCGGGCCATGTTGCGGTGCCGGGGGGCACCATCGCCGCGAATGACTGGTGGCTGGCGGACCATTGTCTAGGTGCCCATGGGCTGGGGGCAATTGTGGTCAAAACCCGCGTGCATCGGCCCCACCTCAGCACCCTCACCCCAGAGGAGGCCGCCGCCCTGGGACCCTTTTTGCAAACCCTGACCCAGGCTATGGAAGCAGCCCTAGGGGCGGAGCGGGTTTACATCAACACCTGGATGGATCAGCCGCCTTACCATGTCCATTTCATCTTGCAGCCCCGCTGTGGGGACAAGGAGGAACTGGGGCTGCAAGGGTTGGAACTGCAAGTGCTGCGATCGCTGCAACCCAAACCGGATGCTGAGGCGGCGGCGGCGATCGCCCACAAGATTCGCGCCCACCTGCGGGCCACCCAACCAGAACTCTGTGGGGCAGATCCATGCGAGTAGTGGTGCAGCGAGTGACCCAGTCGCAAGTGGTGGTGGCTGGGAAGGTGGTAGGGGCAATTGGCCGGGGGTTGAATTTGCTGGTGGGCATCGCCCAGGGGGATACGGAGGCAGAACTGGCCTGGATGGCCCGCAAATGCTTGGATCTGCGTCTGTTTCCCACCTCGGGCAGCGATCGCTGGGAGGCCTCTGTGCAGGACATTGGCGGCGACCTGCTGGTGATCAGCCAGTTCACCCTCTATGGCGACTGCCGCAAAGGTCGCCGCCCCTCCTTTGACCAGGCGGCACCCCCGGCTGAGGCTGCCACCCGATACCACCGCTTTGTGGACCTGCTGCGGGCCAGTGGCCTGCGGGTAGAAACGGGGGAATTTGGAGCCATGATGGCCGTGGACATCGCCAACGATGGCCCGGTCACCCTCATTTTGGAGCGCCATTCCCCCCCGCCTGTACCGTAGGCAAGCCGCCCCCCGACTGAATCCGCATACTCAAATCCAGCCAAGGCGATCGCGTAATCGGCGCACTGGTGGAGATGTAGTCCACCCCGGTTTCCGCCACGGGTCGTAGGGTGTCCAGGGTAATGTTGCCGGAGGCTTCGATGGGGATGGGGCGATCGCCCTGGCGGATCAGGGCCACCGCCGCCCGCATCTGCTCGGGGGCCATGTTGTCCAACATGATGATGTCCGCCCCAGCGGCCATGGCTTCTTCCACCTGGGCCAGGGTTTCCGTCTCAACCTCAATGGTGAGGGGGTAGGGAATGCGCTGGCGAATTTGATCGATGGCGGCGGTGATGCCCCCGGCGGCGGCGATGTGATTGTCCTTGATCATCACCCCGTCATCCAGCCCCATGCGGTGGTTTTTGGCCCCCCCCACCCAGGTGGCATATTTTTCCAAAATGCGGAGGCCGGGGGTGGTTTTGCGGGTGTCCACCAGTTGGGTGGGGAGGTCGGCAATGCGATCGCAATAGAGGCGGGTGGCGGTGGCAATGCCGCTGAGGCGCATGGCCAAGTTTAGGGCCACCCGTTCCCCTGTGAGCAGACTGCCGAGGGGACCGTGGAGGCGGGCCAAGGTCGTCCCCGGTGTGCAGGGGCTACCCTCCGCCACCAGGGGCTCAAAGGTGACGGTGGCATCCAATAGGTGAAACACCCGCTGGGCCAAGGGTAAGCCGGCAACCACCCCCGGCGCTTTCGCCACCCACTGGGCGTGGCCAGGGGTGGCGACACAAGGTCCCAACCCCTGGGTGGTGCGATCGCCCCGTCCCATATCCTCTTGCAGCCATGCCACCAGCAGGGGATCGATCACCACCGGGGACGGCACCATCCCTGCCCCTACCATCCAGCCATTAACCATAGCAACGCTCTAAACCAGGACATGCTCTGGGCCACTCGTACCGCACGGCGGAAATTCACCAACCGTTGCCTGGGGTGGGGGAGCGGAGGGGCAAGGGAGCCAGGGGGACTGTGACTGCCGTCGCAGCGTACTAGCAGCAACCTGG
>JAQCHG010000063.1 GCA_027619675.1 Cyanobacteriota bacterium | reverse complement strand
GCCCTGGGGGAAGCGCCCGACTGGCTCACCTACGACACCTGGGGCTGTTGCCTGCCGGAGGGCCAATTTGACACCGCCGTGGGGGCCGATCAGTTTTGTACCGTGCTGGGGAAGCTGCGGGGAGCCGCCGCCGTAGATCAGTGGCGCACCCTGCAACGGGTCATGGCCCCTTACGGACGCGCCGCCACCGCCCTACCCCCCGCTGCCGTGCGGGCCGATGGTGGTCTGTGGCGCACCGTTGCCCCCTATCTGCCAGCCCTGTTGCCCCATGGCCTGCGCCTGCCCCGATTGGCTGGCCCCTTCAGCGCCCTGATGGCTGGGGTCATCACCGATCCGTTCTTAGACCATTGGCTAAACCTGTTGTGCTTTTTGCTGTCGGGGTTGCCCGCCAGCGGCACCAGCGCCGCCGCCATGGCCTTCATGTTTGCCGACTGGTATCGCCCCGGCGTGCAGCTTGACTATCCCGTTGGGGGCAGTGCGGCCCTGGTGGCGGCCCTGGTGCGGGGGTTAGAAAAATACGGCGGTAGCCTGCGGCTGGGGGCCACCGTGGCCGCCATTGAGGTCCAGGGCGATCGCGCCACAGGCATTCGGCTCCACAGTGGCGAATGCCTCCAGGCCCGCCGCGCCGTCATTTCCAACGCTTCCCTCTGGGACACGTTGGCGCTGGTGCCCGAGGCGGCGCTGCCCCGTCGGTTTCGTCAGCAGCGGCAGGCGATTCCCCCCTGTGACAGCTTTTTGCACCTGCACCTGGGCATTGACGGTGCGGGGTTGCCCCCAGACTTGGCCTGCCATCACATCTGGGTGCAGGACTGGGATCGCGGCATCACCGCCCCCCAAAACGTAGTGCTGATCTCCATTCCTTCCCGGCTGGATCGCAGCCTCGCCCCACCGGGCAAGGAGGTGATCCACGTCTACACCCCCGGCAATGAGCCCTATGGTCCCTGGCAGGGGCTCGATCGCCGCAGCGATGCCTATCAACACCTCAAGGCCGAGCGGGCGGAGGCGATGTGGCAAGCCCTGGCGCAGGTGATCCCCGATATCCGCGATCGCGCCGAAGTCACCCTGGTGGGCACCCCCCTCACCCATGAACGGTTTTTGCGGCGCTATCGGGGCACCTACGGCCCCGCCATCCCCGCCGGACAGGGCCTCTTTCCCGGTGCCAAAACCCCACTGCCGGGGCTGTGGTGCTGCGGCGATTCCACCTTCCCCGGCATTGGTTTGCCCGCCGTTGCCGCCAATACCCTGGTGCCCTTGGCCCACCATCGTGCCCTGCTACAAGACATTGGCCTGGGCTGATCCGGATTTTCGACCCCAGGGGGCGAAAGGAAAGGCCAGTGACGCCGCACCGCCATGCTTGCCCCATCCCCCGATTCCGACGGGCAACTGCCAGGGGCTGCCATCCCCGAGGGGGATCGCCTGGCCCCGATCGCCGTTGAGTCTAGCGACGACCCCGCTGCCCCGCCGCCACCCGCCATTGACCTGCCCCGGTCCCCTGCCCTCTGGCAGGGCTTGTTTAACTGGATCACCCTGTCCCTAGCGGCGACCTGTGCCAGCAGCACCACCGCCGTGGTGGCCTACCAGGACTTGATTGCCATCGAGCCCGATCTGCCCTGCGATCGCCTCAGCGCCCCCAGCCTCAGCGATCGCACCCGCCTCAGTTGTGCCCAACAAAGCGCCAGCCAAGGGGGGCTGCCCAACCTGGTGGCGGCACTGCAAATTGTGGCAGATTGGCCCGTCAGCCATCCCCTCTTTAGCGAAATGGAGCCCCTGCTGGATCAGTGGTCCGCCACGGTGGTGCGGGAGGCCAAGACCAAGGCCGTCCAACAACACCTTGACTGGGCCATGGCCCTAGCCATGGAAGTTCCCAGCACCAGCGCCGCCTATGGCGAAGCCCAGCAACTACTCCACGGCTGGCAGCAGACCCGCTATCAGGAGGTGGCAGCGGTCTATGGTCAGGCCCAGACAGCCCTGCAACAGCAGCAATGGGCCACCGCCCATGCCGCCCTGGCCACCATGGCAAAGCTGGAAGGGCGGGCGTGGCAAACGGGGCTCGTCCCCCAACTCACCCAAGAAATTGAGGCGGAACAACGGGCCAGTGAACTGTGGTCCCAAGCCCGCCAGCAAGCAACCCTGGAGGGTAACGGCTTTTTAATTGAGGCGATCGCCCTGGCCAGCGCCATGGACCGCAACACCTACCGCTGGCAACAGGCCCAACCCCTGGTGGAGCAGTGGAGCCAGCACTTGTTGGATGAAAGTTTAGCTGCCTGGTACGCCGGGGATCTCAACCGCGCCATCACCCTCGCCCAAGGGGTGCTGCCCTACAGTGAACGGGCCACCCCCGCCACCCATTTGGTTTGGCTCAGCCAAGCCCGCCAACTGGCCCTGGCCAGTTTAGAACAGGTCAACTTAGCCCCCGCTGCCCGCGCTATCGGTCTGGCCCAAGCCTTGCTGATTGCCCAGCAGATTCCCCCCGATAGCCCAGTCCATGCCCAGGCCATGGCCTCCATCCCCACCTGGCGTGCCCAGTGGCAGCAGCAACGGGCTGCCGCAAGTCCTCCGGTACCCTCGGGGCCAACCACGGGGTTAGACCGATCTCCAACTGTTCCAATCGCACCCGCCATCGCCCCCCCGGTCTCGGTGCAGCAACCCCAGTTCTCGCCACCCTAGTGCTGCACAGCGTAAATTGACCTACCCATTCCCCACCTTTCGGGAAGAGCACTAGTGGTCTGCTGCGCCTAAAACCGGGAACCGGGCTGTTGGAGAAAAACCGCCTCTTCTAGGGTGTTGCTGCGACCCAGCACCCCATTGCGGTGGGGAAATCGCCCAAACCGGGCAATCACGTCCCGATGGCGATAGGCATAGTCGAGGGTGGATTGTAGCTCGGGGGCGATCGCCACCAGGGCCTCAAACTGCTGTACCGAGGCTTCCTGGCAGGCCAGATCCTCACTGTGCTCTAGGGGCAGGTAGAGAAACAAGCGCTCCACGGGGATCAAGGCAGCGTCATGCCCCTGGGCGATCGCCCCCTGGGCCACCGCCAGGGCGTAGTCATCGCTGCCGTAGCTGCGGGCATCCCCCCGAAACAGGTTGCGGGGACACTGATCCAGCAGGATCACCAGGGCCACACAGGTGCGAGGGTGCTGCCGCCAGGGATCGTAATCCCCCGCCGCTGCCCGTTCGTAATCGGTTAAGAAGTGCTGGCGGATGCGATCGTCAAAATCGGGGTCTTTTTTAAACCAGCAGGGGCGCTGCTGGCCATAGGGACCCGCCGGATCCTGGGGGTCGCCAAACCAAAACGTTAGAATTTGCTCTGCTTTGTCAAGCTTTGCCATGGCAGGGGGTAGTCCGACGGATAGTGCTAGGACATTTCATCAGCACATTAGCCAATAGTAAAACAGGCTACAAAAACCTAGCAAAATATCCTGGCTATTGCCCCAGAGGAAAATCTATCTTTGTGAAAATCGATATTTTTTAAGCTCTATCATCCTGGGGCCAATTTAAAATCT
Organism: Cyanobacteriota bacterium; assembly: GCA_027619675.1. Taxonomy (GTDB): domain Bacteria; phylum Cyanobacteriota; class Cyanobacteriia; order Phormidesmidales; family Phormidesmidaceae; genus PCC-6406. The sequence goes on along the minus strand of JAQCHG010000063.1, from coordinate 4,178 downwards.
GTCTCGTTTGTGACGGATTTTCAAGGGTTCTAGGGCAAACTGGAAGCCATAAACCCACCACGGAAGAAAAAGCGCGTTAGCATTTTGAGGGGAAAGAAATTTCACTTTAGCTTTGGTTTAAATCCCCAAACCTTTGCATGACCTTCATCTAAATTCAATCTATAGTCCCTACTGTTGTAGAGAGCCACTTGATTAACCGTGAAAGCTTGGTTCTTGCAGATTTTGAGTTTTCTCTTCATGATTAGCTCTGCTTCTGGCTCCAGCCGGGTAGCCCCCAAACCCGCTACCTTTGACCTCTTCAAACCCCTTCGCACCTGGATTGACCACGTTTCCGTTCACAATCCCCGCGTTGCGCGCCGTTTAGCCCGCTTGATTCCAGCCCAATGCCCCTTTGAGCGGGATATCCAACTCTTGGGCCACCACATTGCCCATGTCCCCCCCCTGTGCAAACTCAACCCCCTCTATGAGGAGTTGATGGGGCTGCGCTTCCGTGCCCTCTGCTACCTAGCGGATGAGTGCGGCGAAGATATTTCCGCCTTTATCTAGGGCGCGTCATCCATTCCAGGTGAAAGCCTTGCTGGGTAAGCCTGACTGCGCCCCTGGCGGAGATCGCCCTCATCCGGACCCCCATGGCCCGCTATGGCCTGTTGATGTTCCATCAGTCGGGGGGCGGCTGCGACGGTAGTGCCCCCAAGTACTATCCCCTCGGAGGATTTCTGGTGGGGGCTCAGGGTGTGCTGCTGGGGGCAGTGGCGGGATGCCCGGCCTTCATCGGCGCACAGCAAGATACCTGCTGATAGCCCACCCAATTGATGCTGGATGTGGCAGCGGGACCAGGAGGCAATGTTTTTCCTGGGAGGGTCCCCAAGGGGAACGATTCATGACGCGATCTCGCGCCTGTTCGCACCGCCCCTAGCCCCCGTAGAGGGTTGCCGTTACGGCTGCTGTGCCCGACTGGGGCCGTAGTAGCGATCGAGAATTTGCTTCACCATGGGAGCGGCCACCGAGCCCCCGCCCCCGCCAGAGTGTTCTGCAAAGGCCACGATCACCAACTCTGGATTTTCAGCCGGGATATACGCCCCAAACCAAGCATGGTTTTCCCGAGGGGGCGCTTCTGCCGTCCCCGTCTTGCCTGAGAAGGGAGGCAGGGAGGGATCATTCAGCGCCCGCGCCGTCCCGGACGTAATGACGCAGCCCTTCCTGCAGAACCTTAATGGTGCTGGGCTGCATGTCTAGGGATTCCCGCCAGCTTGTTTCGGCCTCGTTGTCTTGGAGCAGGTGGGGGGTGACCAGATAGCCGCCATTGGCGGGGGCGGCAAACATCACCGCCACCTGCAACGGTGTGGTTTGCAAGAAACCCTGGCCAATGGACATGTTAATGGTGTCCCCTTGGAACCATTCGTAGCCGATGTTTTCCCGTTTCCAGGCATCGTCTGGCACGAGGCCAGGGCTTTCTTCATTGGCCAGCTCAATGCCAGTCTTGGAGCCAAATCCGTAGCGCCGAGTCCACTGAATTAGCTCCTCACCGCCAATGCGCATGCCCACCTGATAGAAAAAGGTGTCGCTGCTCATGGCCATGGCCCCTTGAAAGTTAAGGGGGCCAAAGCCAGCGTTATTCCAATCCCAAAACTGGATTCCCCCGGCTCGGATAAAGGGGAACGTGGGGAGAACGGCGGTGGGTGCAAATTTGCCGGACTCGATACCCGCTGCGGTGGTGACGATTTTAAAGGTGCTGGCGGGGGCAAACCCTTGTAGGGCGCGGTTCACAAAGGGATATTCCTGGCTTTGTAGCTCTGCCCATTGGGCCTCGGTGATGTTGCCTGTGAAGATGTTGGGATCAAAGGTGGGGCGGCTGACCATGGCCCGCACCGCCCCATTGCGGGGATCAATGGCCACGATCGCCCCTTGGCGATCGCCTAGGGCCTCCTCCGCCAGCTTTTGCAATTCCAAATCGATGGTGAGTTGAATGTCCTGACCAGAGACGGCGGGCTTATCCCCCAGGATCCGCAGCACCCGTCCAGCGCTATCCACCTCCACCTGCTGACCGCCCCACTCCCCCCGCAGCAGGGGCTCAAAGGCGGCTTCTGCCCCCATCTGCCCCACCACATCTCCGAGGCGATAGTTTTCCTCGGCGCGGGCTTCCAATTCTTCGTCAGTAATCTCCCCGGTGTAGCCCAGCACGTGGGCTGCCAGGTCGCCGTTGGGGTAATTCCGCACCGCCTCCCCTTCTAGGCGCACCCCTGGCAACTCATTGCTGTATTCCGCCAGGGCAGTGGCTTGGGCCGGGCTGATGCCCCGCGCCACGGTGATGGATTCAATGGACTCGTAGCCCGCTTGCTCTAGTCGCTGTTGAATCGACTCTGGGGACACGTTGAGGATTTTGGCCAGCCGATTAACCACCTGGGGCCACTCAGATTCTGGCAGGGCAATGGGCCAAATGGAGACGGAATGGGACAGGCGACTACCCGCCAAGACCTTGCCGTTGCGGTCTAAAATCGCCCCCCGCGCGGGACGTTTGGGCACCAAGCGGATGCGGTTGTTCTCCGCCAGTTGACGATTGCGATCGCCCTCCACCAACTGCAACTGGGCAAGACGGCTGCCAATGGCCCCAAAGAACATCCCCGAGATCACCAGCATCAAAATGATGGACTGAAACGCGCGACCCACGGTGCGATGACTATCGCGATCGCGGAGGCGAGTATGGGGTAGGGTCAACGCCATAGCGGGATCAGACTCCTCAAGGGCAATGGGCCATGCTTTCAAACTCTATCAAAAACCATCGGCATCCCAGGGAAGGGGAGGATTTGGGATTGCGGATTTGGGATTGCGGATGGGGGCGGGCAGGCAGCAGATGGGGATACAGGCAGGGGTAGGTGACCTGTCTGTCGTTGGAAGGCGGGATCCTAGGAGGAATTTGGGATTGCGGATTTGGATTGCGGATGGGGGCTGACGGGCGGCGGGTGAGGATGCAGGCAGGGGTAGGCGACCTGTCTGCCTTGGGGGGGCGACGGATGGGGGAGAAACGCCTAGGGACTGCATTTAGGAAAGTGTTGCAGAGGCTACTTTTTATCCCCCTCTCCCCGTAAATAGTAGAGGAGGTTTTTCGTTGAGCCCGCTGTTGCCCTGCTCCTCGGGGGGGTAGGTTCGGTGCGCACTCAACGATAAAACCCTTGGGAAGGCATGACCCCGTCTGCCCAGTCCCAGGCCCTAGGGCGGTGAACACCCCTAGGGGTAGGTCACTGACTTGAGGGAGCCACCCTCTCTGGGGGGAGTTTGAGCGGTTTCCCAGCGCCGGGTTGTGACAGGGATACGGCCCCTTACCCAACCATCGCAATGGGCGCGGTCATCCTGAGCCAACCAGGCTTTCGCGCTATCTTGATGCCGCACTCTAGCCCAAAGGGTAGGCAATCCAACATCCCCCGATAGAATTGGGGCATTCTGCATCTATTCCCTGGGGCAATGGCCCCTCTGAAGGGAGCAGGTCTCACACGTTGCCAATACGTTTGGAGGGGATTTACGGCAATGACCCAGACGGTTTCTCCCACCCTGACCCCAGGGACTACCACCTCAGATGTGGAACTTAAGCAGGTTTCTAAGGTGTTCGATGGTGAAACTGCCGTAGATCAAGTGGATCTGCAAATTCGCCAGGGGGAGTTTTTCAGTATTTTGGGACCGTCTGGCTGCGGCAAAACCACCACCCTGAGGCTGGTGGCGGGGTTTGAAAGCCCCACGGCTGGGATGGTGTTGATCCAGGGGCGGGATGTCAGTCGGGTACCCGCCTACCGCCGTTCCGTGAATACGGTATTCCAAAGCTATGCCCTGTTTAACCACCTCTCGGTCTGGGACAACATTGCCTTTGGCCTGCGAATTAAGGGTTTGGGGCGATCGCAGATGCAGCAGCGGGTGGCCGATGCCCTGCGCTTGGTGAAGATGGAAGACTTTGCCCGCCGTCGCCCAGCCCAACTTTCCGGGGGGCAAAAGCAGCGGGTGGCCTTGGCGCGGGCCTTAGTAAATCGCCCAGCGGTGATGCTGTTGGATGAACCCTTGGGGGCGCTAGACCTGAAGCTGCGCAAACAAATGCAGGTGGAGTTGTCTAATCTCCATCAGCAACTGGGCATCACCTTCATCATGGTGACCCACGACCAAGAGGAAGCCCTTTCCCTCTCCGATCGCATTGC
>JAQCHG010000062.1 GCA_027619675.1 Cyanobacteriota bacterium | reverse complement strand
TTTGGGAGACGCTGACGCGTTGGCTGTGCCTGCCTGAAAGGTATACGATTTCGCTAAACCCTCAAATCCTTGCCAGATAAAGAGCCTAGCTGATTTCGACTCCGCTCAATCAGCGGCAGGTGTGAAGTTTGATTAGTCCCGGCTACTTACCAAAATCCAAAATCCGCAATCCAAAATCCCCCTCACCCTGCAATCTGTCCCGCCTGTACCGTCAACACCTGGGAGGCTTTTAACCACTGGGCATCAAAGGATCCCAAATGGGTGGTGGTGATCAGGGTTTGAAAGCGGTCCTGAATTGCGTCCAGCAGTTGGTTTTGGCGGTTCAGATCCAACTCCGCCAGCACGTCATCAAGGAGTAACAGGGGCGGTTCCCCCACCCCCGACTCAATTAACTTCAGCTCCGCCAGCTTTAACGCCAGCACTAGGGTGCGCTGTTGCCCCTGGGAGCCGTATTGGCGGGCGGGGGTGTCGTTGATGGTGAAGGCGATGTCGTCTCGATGGGGACCCACCAGACTGGTGTGTTGGTGCTGTTCTGCGATCGCCCGCTGCTGAATTTTGTTGAGAAACGCCCCCTGGATCTGCACCGGATCATCGCTCTCTAGGGGCACGTTGGGCACATAATCCACCTGCAACACCTCCGTCTGGCCGCTGATGGCCTGGTGCCAGGTTTGGGCCACCGGAGCCAACCGGGCTAAACCCCGCGATCGCCGCCGCATTACCCGTGTCCCCAAAGCCGCCAACTGGGCATCCCACAGGGCTAACTGGGTGGGGTCTGGGGGGCGATCGCCGTCTCCCCGTTGGCGCAGCAGGGCATTGCGCTGCCTCAAAGCCTGGGTGTACTGGGTCAAAATGCTGGCGTAGACGGGCTCTAGCTGCATGAGCAAGACATCCACCCACAGCCGCCGCTCCCCTGGCCCTCCGCGCACCAGTTCCAGGTCTAGGCTTGAGAACTGCACCGCATTCAGCGCCCCCAAAAAGTCCACCTGCCGCCGCATCTTTTCCCCATTGCGTTGGGTGGTACGGCGACTGCCCTGGCGCAGGGTAATGGCCAATTCGCCCCAGCCCACCTCCCGCTCCACGGTGGCGGTGATTTGGGCGATCCCATGGCCAGCCTGAATCAAATCAAGATCACGGCTGGTGCGATGGGACTTCAGGGTCGCCAGCAACTCCACCGACTCCAGCAGGTTGGATTTGCCCTGGGCATTTTCCCCCAGGAGGATGGTTTTGGGGGCGGTAAAGTCTACCCGCTGCGCCTCGTAATTGCGGAAATGCCTCAGTTGCAGGGTTTTGAGGTACATAGAGGCGGCAAGGCAATGGACACAGGGCGACGGTTAGCAAACAGTCTAAGTGGCCGGGGGTTCAGGGGCCGATGCGCTAAGCATTGAACTTCCCAGCCGGGGGCAGCCGCAATCGGCCCCAATCTAGAACTGAGGCCAGGGTACAGCGATCGCCCGCCCTGATCCCCACGGCCCTTTAAATTTTGCTGAGGACGAAATCTAAAAATCACCTTGGGTTCTGGCCAGGATCCACGTTTCCCCTCCTTAGACTCTAGGCAACGATCCATCCCTAACTCCCGATTCTGTTGTTCACCCCGGAGTCCCCCTTATGGTCGCTGCCATTGCCAATTCGCCTACCCGTCCCCTTGGGGATGATGAACTGCAAAAAATTCATGCCTACTGGCGAGCCTGCAACTACCTCGCCATCGGCATGATCTACCTGCGGGATAACCCCCTACTCAAGGAACCCCTCAAGCCCGAGCATGTAAAGCATCGGCTGCTGGGCCACTGGGGCGCATCCCCGGCCCTCAGCTTCACCTACATCCACTGCAACCGCCTGATCAAAAAGTACGACCTAGACATGATCTTCATGGCCGGCCCTGGCCATGGCGCACCCGGTGTACTGGGTCCCGTCTACCTAGAAGGCACCTACGCTGAGATTTATCCCGATAAGAGCGCCGATGCCGCCGGAATGAAGCGATTCTTTAAGCAGTTTTCCTTCCCTGGCCACATCGGCAGCCACGTCACCCCAGAAACCCCAGGATCCATCCACGAAGGGGGGGAACTGGGCTACAGCCTATCCCACGCCTACGGCAGCATTTTAGATAACCCCGATCTGATCAATTGCTGCGTCGTGGGGGATGGGGAAGCGGAAACGGGTCCCCTGGCCACGGCTTGGCATTCCAACAAATACATCAACCCGGCTAGGGATGGGGCGGTGCTGCCCGTCCTCAACCTGAATGGGTACAAGATCGCCAACCCCACCATCCTGGCCCGCATCTCCCGTGAGGAACTAGAGTCCCTGTTCCAGGGCTATGGCTACACCCCCCATATTGTGGAGGGCAGCGACCCCACCGAGATGCACCAAAAAATGGCGGCGGTGATGGAGGACTGCATCCTCAAAATCAAGGAAATCCAGCGGGATGCCCGCGTCCACGGCAATGTGTATCGCCCCCGCTGGCCCATGATCATCCTGCGGACCCCCAAGGGCTGGACGGGTCCCCAGGAAGTAGATGGCCACAAGGTGGAAGGGTTTTGGCGCGCCCACCAGGTGCCCATGGGAGGTATGCACAGCAACCCCGACCACCTGCAAAAGCTGGAAGCGTGGATGCGCAGCTATGGACCGGAGGAACTGTTTGACGAGAACGGCACCCTGGTACCGGATCTCCAAGCCCTGAACCCGGTGGGTCCCCGGCGCATGGGGTCAAATCCCCACGCCAATGGCGGCATTCTGCGGCGGGCATTGAATATGCCGGACTTCCGCGACTATGCCCTGGAGGTGCCCCAGCCAGGGGTGATGGAATACGAGAACACCAAGATCCTCGGCATTTTGATGCGGGAGATCATGCGGGATAACCCCAACAATTTCCGCCTGATGGGGCCAGATGAGACCGCCTCTAACCGCCTGCACGCGGTCTACGAGGTGACGAAGAAGGCGTGGATGGCGGACTTTTACCCCGAAGACCTCGACGGCAGCGAACTGTCTCCCGATGGTCGGGTGATGGAAATGCTGAGTGAGCACACCCTTCAGGGGTGGCTAGAGGGCTACCTGCTAACGGGTCGCCACGGTCTCTTCCACACCTATGAGGCCTTTGCCCATGTGGTGGATTCCATGTTCAACCAGCACGCCAAGTGGTTAGACATCTGTAAAAACTATGTGCCTTGGCGGCGATCGGTGTCTTCGTTGAATATCTTGCTGTCTTCCCTGGTGTGGCGGCAGGACCACAACGGTTTCAGCCACCAGGACCCCGGCTATGTGGATCTGGTCACCAACAAGAGCCCTGACGTGGTGCGGGTCTACTTCCCGCCCGATGCCAACTGTCTGCTGTCGGTGGCGGATCACTGTTTCCGCAGTGTGGACTACATCAATGTGATCATCGCCGACAAGCAGAAGCATTTGCAGTATCTACCCATGGATAAGGCGATCGAGCATTGCACCAAGGGCATTGGCATCTGGGACTGGGCCAGCAATGACGATTGCGGCACCGAACCGGACATCCCCGATGTGGTGATGGCCTGCTGCGGCGACATTCCCACCATGGAATCCCTGGCGGCTACCGCCATCCTGCGGGAGGAGTTCCCCTACCTGAAGGTGCGGTTCATCAATGTGGTGGATCTGTTCAAGCTGGTATCGGCAGGGGAGCATCCCCACGGCTTAAATGATTGGGATTTCAACTCCCTATTCACCACCGACAAGCCGATCATTTTCAACTTCCATGGTTATCCCTGGCTGATCCATAAGCTGGTGTATCGCCGCGCCAACCAAGAACGCATCCACGTGCGGGGCTATAAGGAACAGGGCAACATCAATACGCCCCTAGAGCTGGCGATTAACAACCAAATCGATCGCTTCAATTTGGTCATTGATGTGATTGATCGGGTGCCCAAGCTGGGGTCCGCCGCCGCCCATGTGAAGGAACGGATGAAGAATCAAATCATCAAGTACCTCACCTACGCCCACACCCACGGCACCGATCCCGACGAGATCACCCACTGGCACTGGCCCTATTAGGGACTCCTTAAACGGATTGATCCCCAGGGTTAAAGGATAGCATTGACGCTATCCAGACCCCTGGAGATTCTTGTGTCAACGATTCAAAGTCCTCATATCAAGTCCGGTGGCTTACCCGTAAATAGAAGTCCTGAAACCCTTGCAAGGTAGGCACTATTATTGTGGGTGATTAGCAGGACTTCATATCACAATGCCCGTGAGGCAAATACCCAAACGCTGATTGTGAAAAGGGCTAACCGGGCGTATTTAGTGATCGGGAGAGTAGCGTATTGGCAGATCTGGCCCATGGAGAAATAGGGCAGGGACACGTCATACAGTTACTGATTGCATAAGCGCAAATGGCCCCCTCGCTCGATCACAGGCGCGAGCGGTGGGATGGCTCTCCAGTCAGGCTTGCCCCCCCATTTTGATGTCTGCCCCCTGGGTATTGGCTTGGCGGATCCTTGAGATCAGCTCAGACGCTGGCGTAGGAGGCGGACCTTTAAGGCGACGTACAGCGGCACTTGGTAATGTTCTGCCAATAACCACAGCACAATCATGGCGTGGCAGGCAAAGGTCAAACAGGCCCAGATCTGGCCAAAGGTGAGACCAGGGCTGGGGTTGAGGGGCGGTAGGACGTAGCTGCTGAGGGCAATCACCCCCCCTGGCAGCGCCAGCAGCAGTCCTGCGGTGATCCACACCAGGGGCGTCAGGCGAGTGTCGGGACGCTGGAGAGATCGCCACCCCCGTCCTGTCCAAACCCAGGTCATGGTCTGGCTGCTGTCCACCACCTGCACCTGCTGCTTAGCCAAATCCGCCGCCAAAATGTGGCGACAAAAATCACAGGCAAAGGCATCCATCAACACCAATGCCTCTAGCTGCCCCTGACGGCACAGGGGGCAGCGCACGCGATCGCCTAAGGTCAGGGGGCGGGCTGCCGACGCAGCAGATCCCGAGGGTGGAACATCAGGTGCGGACGGCACGATAATCATCTCCAACCAAACTCAGCCCAGGGTCAGCAAGCACGGCTGTTGCCTACTGGGGCAGGGATGCGAGGGCCGTACCTACCATGCGGGGATATTCCCGCCCGTTATATTCCAAAATCACCAATGGCTCTTGGGAAGACACGTCGATGCGCTTCACCAGCACCTGACCATTGGCGAGATAGTCACCAGCAAAGGTGTATCGGCTATTGCCAGTCCCCGCTTCCCGCACGATCAAGGCGACGCGATCGCCCACCTGGGCCACCCCCGTCAATTCAATCAACTGGAGTGGGCTATTGGCCACGGGTTGGTTGCCCACCAACTGACTAGGGCTGGGCAAATTGGCTAGAGGAACGGGGGTACCGGGCACCGCCACAGGCGTTGGGCTACTGGGGAGAGCGGGCAACCGGCCAGCAGTGGGAATGGGGGCAATGGGCAATGGGGTGCCGACGGGGGCAGCCCCAGATCCGGCCTGCACTTGGTTGGGGGGCGTGGTTGCCGTTGCCGCCGAGGCAGCGGGTTTCAGCGGCGGCGTTTGGGTGATGGGGGCGAAGGGATCCACCCGTCCCGCCACGATGGTGTCGGCTCGACTGCTGCCCTGGGTAGAGGCCAACAGGGTACTGGGGGTGGCGCTCTGCAAACGCCAGGACACCGATACCATGGGGGACTCAAAGGCCAGGGTACCGTCGCTAGTCGCCAGGGGAGTGGTGGTCTCAGCAGGATCTGTTTGGGCGCTGGTGGGAGCCGTTTGGGGAATGACGAAGCGCAACCCTGCCCCCACTAGGACCGCCAGCCCCACTGCACCTGCCAACCCCCAGGTGGGATGGCGACGCAGGGCGGTGTTGAATTTTTGCAAGGCGTTCATAAATTTGGCTCCCCACTATTGCCCCACAGGATAGCGAATTTTCCTTCCCAGGGCGCAGCCCCTATGGAAAAGCTCAGCCTGTTCAGGACAGGACTCGTCCGATCACACTTCGGCGGCAGTCATAGGCTCCCGCGATCCCCTGACTCAGACAACGGTTGACAAATGTATACCGCGCAGAGCTCGGGGCTGCCATCAATTAACGCCAGAACCCCTGTTATGCAAGGGCTACAGCCCCTAGCCCCACCCCAGAGGCGGGCGCGGCCATACTTACCCAGCAAAACTTTCACCTGTAATTAATGACGCGCCCCTAGGTGCCCGGTTCCTTGCCACCGACGAAGGGAGTCCCCCAAAAGCGCCAGTTTTCTTTGTTAAAGGGCGATCGCCAGCGGCGAATCAGGGCCGACTCTAGGGCTTGGCGGGCCTTGCGATCGGCGGGGGGATGGGGCCAAAACCCAATGTTGACCGCCACCGTCCGGTCATGGCGGCGATGGGCCGACACATAGTTGAGGATGTAGCGCTTACAGTCGTGGGTGCCCTTCCAGCGCTGATTGGCTTTTACCGTTTCCCCCACGTACAGCAAAATCGGCAGGGCGTGGTCCACCACAAAGTAGAGGGCGGCATTGCCCACGTCGTCAAACTGCTCTCGCCAAAACTCAGCGTTGCGGGGGGACAAAGTAAAGGGATCAATGGCAAACACCGGATCCGGGGACGTTTCCGGGGCCGAGGCGGCGAGATCAAATAGGCTGCCTTGGCTGGGGGGGCCATCTCCCTGGACCTGGCGCTGAAACTGATGGACACGCTGCTGCCAATCCGCCAGTTCCGCAGCAGAACACTCCGCTTGGGGCACCTGTTGATAGGCCCAAGACACCTCCGCCGCCCGCAGGTCAGCGTTAGACAATAGGGAGGGTTGATACTCTGGGCTCACGGATGCCTTGGATGCCTTTACAGATATAGCGTGGATGCCCTTGATGATAGGACATTCCACGCTATATCTACAGGCTCGTTTAAATTTAGCTAGGGGGCCACTTGCGGCTGATCCCAGCGCCTACCGCGAGGCAGACAAGGGATGGCCTCTGATGGCTTCCCTAACTATCCCGGCTTCAAGTGCCCGTTTTAAGGGGTTCAACAGACTACGGACTTCTGTTGGGATCGAGGGAATCAACGCCCTCGTGGTTGGGGGGTAGGACCGATGGTATGTCAGCAGGAACGCCCCAGAGCAGGGCTCACCTCTACAGGCCGTCGTCTATTCAGTGGTCTCGATTTTGATGGACAGGATCTTGTCCCCTTGGCGGATGGCGTTGACCACATCCAGGTCTTGGGTTTGGCCAAAGGTGGTGTGGACGCCATCCAAATGGGGTTGGGGGGAATGGCAGATGAAAAACTGGCTGCCCCCAGTGTCGCGCCCCGCATGGGCCATGGAGAGGGTGCCCGCTAGGTGCTTATTGGGGTTGATTTCGCACTTGATGGTGTAGCCAGGGCCGCCCGTACCCGTACCCCGAGGGCACCCCCCTTGAATCATAAAGTTGGGGATCACCCGATGAAAGTTGAGACCGTCGTAGAAGCCGTCCTGGGAAAGCTTCACAAAATTGGCCACGGTGTTGGGGGCCTCCTGGTCGAATAGATCCAGATGGATGGTGCCCTTCTCCGTTTCCATAATGGCTCGGGTCATAGTCGCTCCTGGGAATGGATGTACGTTGGGGGATGGCAAGGCCAGCAGGGACTCACGGGGTCGCTGGCCGACAGGGAATATCAAGGCATCTCCGCTATGGCAGCTCGCTGCTCAGGGATGGATACCCCAGGGCCAAGCCTAGCGGTTTTTGGGCAACCGTCGCGATCGCTGGCGCTTAACGGCAGGTCGGGTTAGTCCTTTAAATCGACTGATGGCGGCGTGGG
>JAQCHG010000061.1 GCA_027619675.1 Cyanobacteriota bacterium | reverse complement strand
TTGACCTGGCTCCCCCCGTGTTGATCGGGTTAGCGGTGGATGTGGTGGTGAAGCAGCAGGATTCCTTGATTGCCAGTTGGGGGTTCACCAGCATTCGCGCCCAGTTTTTGATCCTGTCCCTGTTGACCGTCATTGTCTGGGGGTTGGAATCTGCCTTTGAGTACGCCTACGACGTGCTGTGGCGCAACCTCGCCCAGACTATCCAGCGGGACCTGCGGGTGGATGCCTACGCCCACCTCCAGGATCTGGAACTGGCCTATTTTGAAGACCGCAGCACTGGGCGGCTAATGGCGGTGCTCAACGACGATATCAACCAGCTAGAGCGGTTTCTGGACCGGGGGGCCAATGAGGTACTCCAGGTGATCACCACGGTGATCTTGATTGGGGGGGCCTTTTTTGTGATGGCACCAGGGGTAGCCTGGATGGCGATGCTGCCCATGCCCTTCATTGTTTGGGGGGCGATCGCCTTTCAAAAGCTGCTGGCCCCCCGCTATGGGGAGGTACGGGAGCGGGTTAGCCTGCTCAACAGTCGCTTGTCCAACAATCTGGCGGGGATGCTCACCATCAAAAGCTTCACCGCCGAAGCCTACGAGGTGGATCGCATCCGCCAGGACAGTGAAGCCTATCGCCACAGCAATCGCCGGGCGATCGCCTTCAGTGCCGCCTTTATCCCCCTGATTCGGATTTTGATTTTGCTGGGGTTTACCGCCACGCTGCTCTACGGCGGGCTGATGGCGGTGGAGGGCACCCTGGCGGTGGGCACCTACAGCGTGCTGGTGTTCCTGACCCAGCGGCTGTTGTGGCCCCTCACCCGGCTGGGGGAAACCCTAGACCAGTACCAGCGGGCCATGGCCTCCACCACCCGCGTCATGGGGCTGTTGGATACTCCCATGACCCTGCACCCCGGCAGTCAACGGCTTCCGGTCAGCAATGTGGAAGGGGATATCCGCTTTGAGGATGTCAGTTTTGCCTATGCCGGACGAGATGCGGTGGTGAGCCACCTCAGCTTAAAGGTGCCTGCGGGTCAGACCGTCGCCATTGTCGGCTCCACCGGATCTGGCAAAAGCACCCTGGTGAAGCTGCTGCTGCGGTTTTATGAGGTCAACCAGGGGCGCATTCTGCTGGATGGGGTGGATGTGCGGGCACTGGATCCTCAGGATTTGCGGCAGGCGATCGGCTTGGTCAGCCAAGATGTCTTTCTGTTCCACGGTACGGTGGCGGAAAACATCGCCTACGGTACCTTTGGCGCAACGGCGACGGACATTGAACAGGCGGCCCGCATGGCGGAGGCCCACGAGTTCATCGCCCGCTTGCCCCAGGGGTACGACACCATCGTGGGGGAACGGGGCCAAAAGCTTTCCGGTGGCCAGCGTCAGCGGCTGGCGATCGCCCGCGCCATTCTCAAAAATCCCCCCATTCTGGTGCTGGATGAGGCCACCTCAGCGGTGGACAACGAAACGGAAGCCGCCATCCAGCGATCGCTGGACAAGATTACCGCCAACCGCACCACCATCGCGATCGCCCATCGCCTTTCTACGATCCGCAACGCCGATTGCATTTATGTGATGGAAGACGGCCAACTGGTGGAATGGGGCACCCACGAAGACCTCCTGGCACGGGGCGGTCTCTACGCCAGCCTCTGGCGAGTACAAATGGGGCTGCGATAACACCCTGTAGTGCCCATGGGCGCTGCACGTCCTAAAGGGCTTGGAAGCGGGGATCGGCCTGCAATCCTTGGAACCGTTCATCCGCCAAGACTTGATCCCGCAATTGGGGGGCGTGGTGCAGGGCTTGGGCCAACGCCGTTAGGGCCGCCTCTGGCTGATCCAAAGCTTGATGGCAGAGGGCCTGTTGGTACCAAATTTCCCCAGGGTCCTTGGGGTGGAGATTGAGCAGGGTGTCATAGGCGGCGATCGCCCCTGCATAATCCCCCCGCTGCTGCAACAGTTGTCCCCGTTGCCAGTGGGCCTTGGCAAAGTCGGGCTTGAGGTTCAAGGCGGCCTCATAGTCCGTCAGGGCGGCATCAAACTGCTGAAGGGTTTGATGGGCGGTGCCCCGGTTAAAGCGGGTCAAGGCATCCTCAGGCCGCAGGGCGATCGCCTCCTCTAGGGCCGCCAGCGCCACCTCCCCCTGATGGGCCTTTAGGGCCGCCGTCCCCAGACCCGCCCAGGCATCGTAGGCATCGGGCTTCAGTTGGGTGGCAAACTGGTAGGCCGCCGTCGCCTCGTCGTAGCGCTGCAACAGCATCAGGGTAGAGGCTTTGGTAAACCAAGCTTCGTAAAGATCGGGGCTGAGTTGAATGGCGCGATCGTAGGCGGTGAGGGCGTCGTCATAGCGGCTCTCAAAGAAGAGGGCGTTGCCCTGTTTCAAATAGTCCGTAGCGGTGAAGGTGATTTGGGGAATGGCTTTTTTCAGGCTTTCCAGTAAAGCCGTCAGGTTACCCAACCGGGGCTGCATTTCTGGGGGCAGTTGATCATTGGTGGAACTGGGCAGCAGGTTGGTGAGTTCTTGGATGGTTTGATCCTTGATCTGCTGGGCATCGGTCACCATGGTTTCCAATTGGGAAGCGGCTTGGGATTTCAGCAGCTCAATTTCCGCGTTGGCGATCGCCGTCTGCTGCTTCAACTCGTCCAACACCCCCTGGGCTTCCGCCACCAACGCCTGCCCCTGGGCCAAGGAATCCTGCTTGAGCTGCTCAATTTCCGCGATCGCCGCCAGTTTTTGCTGCTTCAGTTGGGCAAAGACTTCCTTTTCTAATTGGGTCCGCACCTCCGTCACCAGTTCGCTCACCACACTGCGGCGCAGCAGCCACACCCCCAGCGCCGCCAGCAGGGGAATCAGGGTCAAGATGGCCAACAGAATATTTAGCAGCGTGGTGGTGCGCTCAAAGGCGCGGTCCACCTCAATTTCGATGCGGTCTTGAATTTCAGGACTGTGGGAAATGCGATCGTCGATGAACTGCTTGAACCGCTTCTCGGTGCGCAAATCCTCCAGTTCCTGACGCTCCTCGGCGGTCAGGGTAACGGTGGGCGCATCGTCCCCAGGCACCGTCGCCGCCCAGGCGGGGGCATCCCCCATGGCCCCGGTGAGGAGGGCGATCCCCAGGACCGCAGCCATCACCCCGACCCAACCGCGATCGCGCCAGCGGCATAGCAAGCAGGTTGACATCACCATGGCGGCAAATTCCCAAGCCTTTGAGGAATGCTCACGAGGGTAGCAGCTTTCTATGGGGAGTTAGCAGGGGCAGACTGGGGCGATTGGGGAGCCTGGGGAGCGGGGGAAGCACCTTCTGCTTCAGCCCAGACTTGGACCTCATCCTTGGTGCGGTTAACCACCTGGGTCCCCACACTGCGGGCATACCAGCGATCGAGATCCCCCAGGTCAGGTAATTGAGGAGCCAAGGGCATCGGGGTGGTGTGGTAGGCAACCCAAGCGCCCATACCGATGGCCAGCCCCGCAGAAAGGACCATGGCAACCCCTCGCCAAACTCGTGGGGAATTCGGGGAATCCATCGGGAGACGCCTCTGCATGACAGGTATCCAGGCTACCGAGAGTTTCCCTGGTTGCCCATCGCCCCTGGGGTAGGAAATCCGAAGGCAGCCGAAATTGACGCTAGGCCAGTCTCTTCAGACAATTGAGAGTATACAAACTTAACCTTGGGCGATCGCTATGGCTGACCTCGAACCTTCCGTTACCCCCAATCTGCAACGACCCAAAACGGGCTTCACCGCCTACGCTGAGCGCCTCAACGGTCGGGCCGCCATGGTGGGCTTCATCCTGGTGATCGCGATCGAATACTTCACGGGCCATGGTGTCCTGTCCTGGTTAGGGTTGGCCTAGGGGCTGGCATCCGTTCAGGGGATTTTTCGGAATGAATCTACTGCCGTAGATTGGCGGCGAGATACCAGACCCGACATGACTGCGCAGGTAGTTGCACAACCAGCGATCGCCTAACGTCAGCACCCTGGTTGTGCAACGGCGATCGCCCCTAGCCACAGATTCTGTCAAAGATCAGCAATATCCCCCCATCGGTAGGGCTGACGGTTTCGGTATCTGGCCCTTCCAGGGGAGGGGGGCAAGCAACTGGGTTCGATAGGCTAATTTGCAGTTGCCCCCGGCTGATCACGATGCTGATCACCCTGTCATGGCAACACCAAGACGCAGATTAGGAGACTTCTTGTCGCTATGGCTCAGATTGCCGACCAAATCAACGCAATGAAAGGGACTTTGACGGGGCCGTTACCGACACCGCCATCCCTGACGGATCAGGTCAGCCCAGACCATTTGAAAACCCGATTGAATTGGGGTGAGCCCGCCCTAACCATTGTGGATGTGCGCGATCGCGCAGCCTACAATCAAGCTCGCATCACTGGGGCCGTGACCATGCCCCTGGCAACGCTGCCCGATGCGGCCCTCGCGGCTCTGGAGCGCGATCGCGACATCTTCCTCTACGGCGGTAGTGATGAAGAGACCGCCGCTGGAGCCCATTACCTACGGGAAGCTGGATTTGTGCGCGTAGCCGAGTTACAGGGGGGACTTGCCCTCTGGCAACAGGCCGGTGGAGCCATTGAAGGGGCTACTGTGTAAATCGGCCAGACAACGGCGGTAATTGGGCACAAATTCAGTGGCATTCTTGAAATTCATCAATACAATACACGTGTTGTCTTCCGTGCCCCTGCCATAGGGAAATTCGGAGCAATGTGTGTAAGATGAATGCCGCCCTATTGCATTGGTTTTTCGTTGCTTGATCGTTTTTAGCCTTTGCCCTGAGGTTTTCTGTGCCTAACCCTCGTTCCTCCACGCCTAAGCAGCCCGCCCGTGCCGCTGCCAGTAAGCCCAAGGGCGGGTTTCGACTGCCCCGCTGGTTAGGCATTGGGGTGGCACTGGTGGGCGTTGCCACCGCATCGGCAACGGCGGGGGCGTTTTTGGCGGTTTCCCTCAACAGCACGCCTTTGCTCCAGTCGGAACTGTCCCAAGAGGATGCGGCGGTCTTTAGCCAGGATGATCCCATCACTGGAGGCGGCAACCTGCGGGTGCCCCGCCTGACCCGTCCGGTCAACATTTTGGTGCTGGGCTTAAAAGTGCTCAGTTCCGACGTTAACGATCCCCCACCCGAGAGTGCCGATTTGGGCTACCACTCCCTGGTGAATTCCTTTGATGGGTTGTCGGACACCATGCTGTTGGTGCGGTTTAACCCCCACACCAATCAATTGGTGGTGCTGTCGCTGCCTCGGGATACCCGCACTTGGGTGGCAGGGGAATTGACCAAGCTCAATGAGGCCAATACCTACGGGGGGCCAGCCTTGGCTGCGCGATCGGTCAGCCAGCTACTAGGCGGCGTAGCCATCGATCGCTATGTGCGCATCAACGTCCAAGGGGTCGAAAAACTGGTGGATGCCCTGGGGGGGGTCACGGTGAATGTGCCCAAGGACATGCGCTACCAGGATGATAGCCAGCACCTATACATCAACCTCAAGGCAGGGGAGCAAAGCCTCAACGGCAACCAGGCCCTACAGTTTCTCCGTTTCCGCTACGACGACAAGGGAGACATTGGCCGGATTCAGCGCCAACAAATGATGATGCGGGCCATCATTGAACAAACCTTGACCCCCGCCACCGTCTCTCGACTGCCCAAGATTTTGTCGGTGATCCAATCCCATGTGGACACCAACCTGAGCGTGGAGGAATTATTGGCCCTGGCGGGGTTTGCCTCCCAAACCAATTCCTCCAATGTGCAAATGCTCATGCTACCGGGGGATTTCAGCTCCCCCAGTGAGTTTGAACTGAGCTACTGGCTGCCAAATCTGTCGGAGATTGACAATCTGGTGGCAGAGTACTTTAGCTTCGGCACCCAACAGGTGTCAGCCTCAGAGGATCCCGCCTACCTCCGCATTGCCATTCAAGACAGCACGGGGGATCCCATCGCGGTGGACGCCCTGATCAACGCCCTAGAGGACAACGGCTACTACAACGTCTACGTCCACGACGACTGGAACCAAGAACTGCCCATCACCCGCATCGTTGCCCAAGGGGGAGATCAGGCCAGTGCAGAAACCCTACAACGGTTCCTGGGGGTGGGGGAAGTGCGGGTAGAAAGCACGGGGGTTTTGAACTCCGACATCACCATTCAACTGGGGCGCGACTGGTTGGATGAATTTGGCACCAGTTCCAGTCTTTAGGGATGGTTAACGCAGTGTCTGCTACCCAGTGGCGATGGCAGATTGTGTTGGCCGACAGTGAGCCCCCCATTTGGCGGCGGGTGACGGTGCCGGGGGCGATCGCCCTAGCAGATTTCCACCGCGTCATCCAAGCGGCCATGGGCTGGCCAGAGACCGCATCCTACCGATTTCGGGCCATTGGTGATTTAGGGGATCTGAGTATCGAGCAACCCTTGGATCAACTATCCCTCGTCCCCCCGGCTAGCCTGACCTACACCTACGATTTGCAGGAAGGGTGGCTGCACATTCTGCACCTAGAGGCGATCGCCCCCGCCCCCGAAAATCCGGCCCCTGTCCAGTGCTTAGCCGGGGCGCGGGCCTGTCCCCCAGCGGGCAGTGGCGGTGTGTGGGGATACGAAGAACTGTTGGAACGGCTGTGGGACCCCGATGATCCCGACTGTCATTCGCTGCTGGCCTGGGTAGGATACGATTTTGATCCCGACAAGTTTGACCTCGCCGCCGCCACCGAGCGGCTGGCGGCCCTGACCCTCTAAGCGGGGCGCGATCGCTGGCGATGGGAGGGGCAATGGGGACCATAGGGGCGCGATCGGGCATTCTGGCCATGAAGCGCTCACCTCGATTTTGCCCACAGCCCCATGCCCAAAGTCAGTGTTGTCATTCCCACCTACAATCGGGCCGATATTTTGCCCTACGCGGTCAACAGCGTCCTTCAACAGACCTACGGCGACTTTGAGCTGTTGATTTGTGACGATGCCTCCCCGGACCATACAGCAGCGGTGGTGACCCAATGGCAGGATCCCCGCATTCGCTACATTCGCCATCCCCAAAATATTCAGCGCAGCCGCAACATGCGATCGGGCTACGAAGCAGCCCAGGGGGAGTATTTCATCAAATTCGACGACGACGACGCCCTCACCCCCGATTTCTTAGCCCGCACCGTGGCGGTGCTAGACCAGCACCCCAACGTGGATTTTGTCTGCACCGACCATTGGATAATCAATGCCCGTAACCAGCGGGACGAGGCCGCGACCCAGGCCAATTCCGCCAAATGGGGCAAGGATCAGCTCCAGGAAGCCGTGATCCCCGATTTGGTGACGGAAACCTTTGAGCGCCAGAGCTTGCAGGTGGGTTCCACCCTATTTCGTCGGGCCAGTTTGGCGGCGGTGGATTTCATGCGCTTTGAGGCAGATGGCTGTGAGGACTTTGATCTGTTGGTGCGGTTGGCTCTAGCGGGGCAAACGGGCTATTTCATCCCAGAGCGGTTAATGGAGTATCGCTTCCATGGGGGGCAAACCAGCCTGCGCCAAGATATTCACTTTCTATCGGCGAAACTGTTTTGCCTGGAGGGCTACCGCTTTGATCAGCTCGTGCTAGAAGCCTCTCGCCAGGGCAAAATTCAAGGGCTGAAACAGGTGTTGGCCCTGCGACTGATTGAAAAGGGCGAAACCCAACGGGGGCGAGAACTGCTGGCGGATTTACGTCAGGGGGGGTACCGATCCCGGCGGGCACAGGTGGGGATGGTGTTGTCCTATCTGCCGTTAGCCCTGCGGCGGTGGGTGTTCCAAAGTTTTCGCAAGGTGCGCCCCCAGGACTACAGCGAGCGGGTACGGACGACGGCAGGGTAGGGGAGTAGGGAGTGGG
>JAQCHG010000060.1 GCA_027619675.1 Cyanobacteriota bacterium | reverse complement strand
CCGCCGATGTCGCCCTGACCAAATCCGGCACCGTCAACTTAGAAATGGCGCTGATGCAGGTGCCCCAGGTGGTGACCTATCGGGTTAACCCCATCACCGCCCGCCTAGCCTACTATCTGCTGAAGTTCAAAGTGTCCTTTGTGTCCCCGGTCAACCTGGCCCTAGGGGAGGCCCTGGTGCCGGAATTCATCCAGTGGCAGGCCACCCCCACCGCCCTCGCCACGGCGACCGTGGCCCTGCTGGCTGGCCCCCAGCGGGAACAGATGTTGGCGGGGTATGGTCGGTTACGTCAGGCCCTGGGGGAGCCCGGCGTGTGCGATCGCGTCGCCCAAGCCCTGTTACGTCAGGCCCAACCGGAGACCGGGGCGATCGCCCCCTGATGGTTGGGGGATCTTTGCCCCCGCTGGGGACCGTTGGAATCCAGGAATGGATGGTGAGCATCCCCTGAGGACTGACGCAAAATGCTCCCAAATTCTCGGTCTGCCGCTAAGGCAAGGGGCTTCAGCCCATTGTTCGTCGGTATACCTGGTAAGTCCTGCCCCTGACGCTTTAGGGGCTGGGACCCTCCCCACCAGACCCTAGTCCAGCGCGGCGTAAGTTTGCCAACCGTTTTCTTGGGTGGGGGAGCTGGGGAGCATGGGAGATAGGGAGGCAGACGGTAGGGTTATTCGTGCCAAGCTCAACTAGGGTCTGGGCGGCTACAGTCCCGAACTAATGGGTGGAAGCGGGTTTGGCCCCGCTTACCCGGCAAGGATTTCGTCGTTGATTGTCCACACGCCCTAAAATTGGAATGCTTTGCAACCCTTTTCGCTGGGCTGCCCCCGGTTGTGGCCATGTAGCCCGCTGCCCTGCGTCCCCAAGGCCCTGGATATCTATCCCTGGAAGCCCAGGGTAGGTCTGGAGCAAACGCGGGTACCCCTGGGACCTGTACCCTCTGGGAAGCAGGGGATTCCCCAGGCAAGTTGGTGAAAAGGCTGTCCCCTCGTCAGGAGATGCTGTGTGAATATAACCGAGCTTTTTGTCCGTGGCGGCATTGCCATGTGGCCATTGCTGCTGCTGTCAATCTTGGCCCTGGGGAACATCATTGAGCGGATCTGGTTTTGGTCCCGGATTTTGACCCGAGAACGGGAAGTGGCCGGACGGGTCCTAGAGGCCGCCCGCCGCGAATGGCAGGCCGCCGCTGACATTGCCCAACGGGCCAGCCATTTGCCCATGGGACGGTTCCTCCAGTCGGCCCTAAAACTCCAATCACCGGACCCAGAGGTGTTTCGCCTTGCCCTAGAAACCGCCGCCAATGAAGAACTGGCGACCATGCGACGGGGGGAAAAGGTGCTGGAGGCGGTGATTGCCCTCGCGCCCCTGCTGGGGCTACTGGGGACCGTGGTGGGGCTGATTAATTCCCTCGGATCCATTCAACTCAGCGACCTGGGCAGTGATGCGGCGGCGGGCACGGCGTTGGGCATCGGGGAAGCTCTGATTAGCACCGCCACGGGCTTGGTCATTGCCATTGTCAGCTTGGCGTTCTACCGCCTTTTCCAGGGCTTTGTGTTTGGTCAGGCCAAGGTTCTACGGCAGTCGGGCAGTGAGCTAGAGTTGCTGTACCGCCAAGCCTGGGCCAAGGGTGCATTCCAACCGCCCAGTGCGCCATTGTCTGCTCAGCCCTCAAAAACCCCATGAAACTTGATTATTTGGATGATCCAGGGCAGAACGTCCACATTGAGATTCTGCCGCTGATCGATGTCATTTTTTGCATCCTCACCTTTTTTATCCTGGCGGCGGTAGGGCTCACCCGGCAGCAGGCCATTGATTTGGATTTGCCTGCCGCCAGCACCGGTGCCCCCTTGCCCGCCCAGGGGTTAGGGGCAAACGCCGCCCTCCAGGAGCGGCTGTACGTCAGTGTGGATGCCATCGGCCAGGTGTACCTCGACCAGCAGCCCGTCACCCTAGATCTGCTCTACGACGTGCTGCAACAGCATCAGCAGAGCTACCCCGATGGGCTGATTGTGCTCTACGCCTCCCGCGATGCCCGCTATGAGGATGTGATTGGGGTGCTGGATTTACTGCGATCGGTGGGGGGAAACCGGGTAGCCCTGGCCACCCTACCCAATGCGGTCAATCCTGAGGCCATTAGCCCCGACGATTTGCTCACCCCGCAACCGGGCCTAGAGGATCCCCTCGCGCCGCAACCCGGTTTGGAGGATCCCTTTGCCCCCCAACCCGATGATTTGCTGACGCCGGGGGTGGGCACACCGGGTACCTTGCCCAGTTTGCCCGAGGGGGAGACAGCGGTGCCGGACTACTTGCAGCAGGTGCCCCCAGGCGATCGCGAGGCGGAAGATTAGGGGCTGTCAGGCATTGCAGATGATCCTGCACGGATGATTTCGCTGTGGCGGGCGGCAGGTCTTTGGTTAGATGACAGCCCCCCTGGTGCCCCTTAGGATGGGGACTACCGTTGTCATGATTTCCACCCATGATCAGTTCCGTGGCCGCCGCTGACCTGGCCCACACCCTGCGCCAACGCCGGCAGCGCCTCGCCCAGCGCATTTCCTTTCCCGTGGTGTTGTGGTCTGGGCAGCCCGTGCCTCGCAACTTCCCCGCCTTGACCTATCCCTTTCGGGCCAGCAGTCATTTTCTCTACTTTGCGGGGGTGTCTTTGGCCAATGCCGCCATCCATCTGAAGGGCGATCGCCTCACCCTGTTTATGGATGACGCCAGCGCCGCCGCCGCCCTCTGGCATGGCCCCAGCCCCAGCCGTGACGACATCGCCACCACCATCGGGGCGGATGCCGCCTATCCCCTGGCGGAACTGCCCCGCTTTGCCGAAGGGGCGGCCACCCTGGGGGTGCAGGATGCCACCACCGCCGCTGAGCAACTCCACCTGCGGGGGGTGATTCAACCCACCCAGGACAAGGCCTTGGCGGAGGCGGTGATTGCCCTGCGCCTCACCCACGATGCCGCCGCCCTGGGGGAAATTCGCAAGGCCGCCGCCGTCTCCGTCGCCGCCCACCGGGCGGGCATGGCCGCCACCGCCACCGCTGCCACCGAGGCCCAGGTGCGGGCCGCCATGGAGCAGGTGATTTTGGCCCAGAACATGACCTGCGCCTACAACAGCATCGTCACCGTCCAGGGGGAGGTGCTCCACAACGAGCAATACCACCACCCGCTGCAACCGGGGGATCTGCTGCTGGCGGATGTGGGGGCCGAAGCCCCCTCTGGCTGGGCCTCGGATATCACCCGCACCTGGCCCGTGGCGGGGGAATTTTCCCCCACCCAGCGGGCGGTGTATGACGTGGTGTTGGCTGCCCACGATGCCTGCATTGCCCAGGCTGCCCCCGGTGTGGAGTACCGGGATATCCACCTGTTGGCTTGTGAGGTGTTGGCGACGGGCTTGGTGGATCTGGGCATTCTCCAGGGTGACCCGGTGGGGCTGGTGGAGCAGGATGCCCATGCCCTGTTCTTTCCCCATGGGGTGGGGCATCTGTTGGGCCTAGATGTACACGACATGGAGGATTTGGGGGACTTGGCAGGCTACGCCCCCGATCGCCAGCGCAGCGATCGCTTTGGCCTCGGTTATCTCCGCCTGGACCGTCCCCTGCAAGCGGGCATGGTGGTCACCATTGAGCCCGGTTTTTACCAAGTGCCGGGGATTTTGCAGGATCCAGCCCGCCGCGATTGCTACCGAGATTGTGTCAACTGGGACCGCTTGACGACCTTCGCCGATGTGCGGGGCATCCGCATCGAAGACGACGTGTTGATCACCGCCATGGGTGCGACCGTCCTCACCGCCGCCTTGCCCACCCGTGCCGCCGAGATTGAGGCCCTGGTGCAGAGCGGGGCGGGTGGAGGAATGGAGCCGCATCCCGCAAAGGGTTATGAATTTTGAACTTTGCCGGGTGCGTTGCCCGTTCCCCCCTGCGGCGTCGCCGTCCCCCTGTAGGATCTGAAGCAAAGTTTCCCGTCCCTGGCTATGGTTGAGACCATCGTTCCCCCGACCCCCGATATCGCCTACCCCGCTCGCTTTGAGGGGGATCCCCTGCGCCATGAACGAATTTTGGCGGCGATTGATGTGGGCACCAACTCCATCCACATGGTGGTGGTGAAAATTCAGCCCCAACTGCCCGCTTTCACCATCATCGATCGCGAGAAGGAAACCGTCCGCCTCGGTAACTTTAGTGGCGAGACCGGGGGCCTGTCGGAAGATGCCATGGACCGGGGCATCCGCGCCCTGAAGCGATGTCGGGCGATCGCCAATGGCTTTAACGCCGAGGAAATTGTGGCCGTCGCCACCAGCGCCGTGCGGGAAGCGGAAAACGGCAGCGTTTTCATCCAGCGGGTAGAGCAGGAAGTGGGCCTGTCGATCAACCTGATTTCCGGCACCGAGGAAGCCCGCCGCATTTACCTGGGGGTGCTGTCGGGCATGTCCCTGCACGGACGGCCCCACGCCATCATCGACATTGGCGGCGGCTCCACCGAGTTGATTTTAGGGACGGGGGAGCCCCACCGCTTCCTCAGCAGCACTAAGGTGGGGGCGGTGCGCCTCACCGCCCGGTTTGTCACCACCGACCCCATCAGCGACGAAGAATACACCTACCTGCGGGCCTACGTGCGGGGCCGCATGGAGCCCGCCGTGGGGGATTTGAAGCAGCACCTGGGGGAGAACGAACGGCTGCGGCTGGTGGGCACCTCCGGCACCATTGAATGCCTCGCCGCCCTCACCGCCCAGGATCGCCTGGGGCTGGTGCCCGACCCCCTCAACGGCTTTCAAGTCAGCCTGGGGGAACTGCGGGATTGGATCAATCGCCTGCGGCAGCTCACCTATGCCGAGCGCCTTGCCCTGCCGGAAATGTCCGCCCGGCGGGCCGAAATCATCGTCGCTGGGGCGGTGATTTTGCAGGAAACCATGGAGATGCTGGGCACCGAAACCATCACCATCTGCGAACGTGCCCTGCGGGAAGGGGTGGTGGTGGACTGGATGCTTACCCACGGTCTGATTGAAGACCGGATGCAGTTCCAAAGCTCGGTGCGGGAGCGCTATGTGCTCAACACCGCCCAAAAGTATCAGGTGCCGCTGGATCGGGGCGATCGCATCGCCCGCTTTGCCATCGATCTGTTCAATGCCACCCAGGGGCAAGTCCACGAGTGGGGTAACCCAGAGCGGGAGTTACTGTGGGCCGCCGCCATCCTCCACAATTGCGGCCATTTCATCAGCCATTCCAGCCACCACAAGCATTCCTACTACTTGATTCGCCATGGGGAACTGCTGGGCTACACGGAAACGGAAATTGAGGTGATTGC
Source organism: Cyanobacteriota bacterium (assembly GCA_027619675.1). Lineage (GTDB taxonomy): Bacteria > Cyanobacteriota > Cyanobacteriia > Phormidesmidales > Phormidesmidaceae > PCC-6406. The sequence goes on along the minus strand of JAQCHG010000060.1, from coordinate 2,563 downwards.
CAACATCGCCCGCTATCACCGCAAGAGCCTGCCCAAAAAGAAGCACGAAAATTACAAGAATCTGCCCACCAAGTACCATCGCCAACTGGTGGCCCACCTCAGCGCCATGCTGCGGGTGGCGGTGGCCCTAGACCGTCGCGGCATTGGGGCGATCGCGGCGGTCACTTACACCTTCCTCGACCCGCAAACCCTGCAACTCACCCTCACCCCCCAACTCCCCGACGATGATTGCGCCTCGGAACTGTGGAATCTAGAGGACAAGAAAACCTGGTTTGAGGATCTGTTTGGGGTCACCCTGCAAGTCCAGCTAGGGTGAGGGTCGCCCCACCGCCGCTGGCTGTTGGCGGACGCGGGAATCCCTATCTTTAGGGGCTGCCATGGCACTGCTAAGCTGGGGATTCGCCTGTCAAGGTTAGCCAGCCCCCATGTCCCCAACCCAGACCCGCATTTCAGACCTAGAGGAACAGCTTAGGCAGGCTATGTTGACCTCGGATGTGGCGGCACTGGAGGCGCTGATTGCCCCAGACTTGTTGTTCACCAATCATTTGGGCCAGCGCATCACCAAGGCGCAGGATCTCGCCATGCACCGCTCTGGCATCTTGGCGTTAACGGCGTTGACCCCCACGGATCAGCAGATGCAGCTCGGCGATCGCTATGCGATCGTGTCTGTCTGTATGCACCTCTTGGGCACCTATGACGGCGCGGCTGTTGACCAACAGATTCGCTACACCCGTGTATGGGCCATCTCCCCTGCGGGCACCTGGCAAGTGGTGGCTGGCCACGCCAGTGCCCTGCTAGATCAGCCCTAACCCGTCCTAGTCTGGGTATGGATGATCTCAACTAGTTCCTGCGGCTAGGGTAGGCTGTACCATGCCAGCCAGAATCCCCATAATTTGGTCGATGCGATCGATGTAGTAATCTTTCTGGTCGATGTCGGCGATCGCGCCCTTGAGACTCAGAAATTTCTATTGGTTACCCGTGGTCACTGCCCCATAAATGGGCTCGATCGCCTGCCCTTCTTGTTCATCAAACAGGCGTGCGGCCAGCATGGCGGCTAGGCACTGGCCGAGACCGCCTTTAATGTTTTCGTTTTTGGCCTCTACGACGATAAAGGCGGGGGCGCTGAGGTAAAGCTGCTGGCGAGAGCGGCTAATGATGAAATCACAAAACCCCGTCAGCTCTTGGGCGGGGTCAACGTTGAACTCAATGCCCGAAAACAAGCTCACTTGATCGTTCAGCAGGCGCTTAAGCTCCACCAATATGGGGGCAATGATCATCTCGGAGCGGGCCTTTTCGGTATTGATGGCCAGGGCCAGGGGCACGCTGTAGTTGAGATAGGCGGTAAAGGCGTCGGCTAAGGTGACGGGGGCAATGTGGGCTGAGAACAGATCTTGGTCGCTCTCTAGGGTGAGGCCAAACTGCTTGCGGACTTTTTCTAGGGTGAAATCTCTGTAGGCCATCCGTGTGCCCCCTCCTAGACAACCGCCTCTGCCCGAATTATAGAGGCTGCCCCTCGTCGGTGGAGGGCAGGTAAGGCGGCGCAAAGCCCACGGCATCCAGCGGTCAAGACCGTGGGTTTCATGCTTCAACCCACGCTACGGGAGGGAACAGATTCCCATGCAGTCATGTGACGGGCTCAGGAGCACTTACCTCAGGAACCTGTCCCCTCCAGGCTTGGAAGTGAGGAATGTCGTTTAAAACGAATAGGACTTGCTGAAATTAGTAATCAAGGCCACATTGGTATGTTCTAGGGAATCAATCAACCAGACGACATCTTCACAGTAGACTTGCTCATGGTACCTGAACAAAACTGCTAGACGGTTTTCTAGCCAAGGTTTGACCGCAGGACAGAACAGCACTATCCGTAGTAGCAATCCTAGGGTTAAGATGTGCCCTACCTCATCCAATAAAAGACGGAAGCGGCGAAACACTGGTTTTGTACGTCCCTCTGCCACCAGAAAATTCAGCAGCATTTGGCAAAGTCGATGAATGGTATATGTTCTTGGCATCTCGTCATCAAATTCCCGCAGTGCTTGGCCCACGAAAGTGCGGAGATTACGGGTGAAAGAATGGTGATCGTAGCGAAAATCAGCACTAATTAATGGGGCAAGTAGATATTCCAGAAACTCCTCTTTAAATTCCCGAAAAGAGCGCACCGTGCGGCTATAGCTGGCGAACAGGTGGGCCATATCGCGGTGGCTGCGGTTACCACTGACCTTGCCTGTGTAATAGTCCAGGGCTGCCTGAAGTTCATCACTCCTCAACCCAGTAGGGTTAGGACGCTTAGCCTGCTGCTGCGCCCATCGGGCTAAGGCTACCCCCAGATAAGTTTCCCCTTGTCTTCGCAATTCCAGAGCATGATCTCTATGGAGCTGGCTACTGTCCTTATCTACCAATAGGTCGCTGTCATAAAGGAAGGGATAGCGGCGCAATTGGTGGCCAACGATAAACTCAGAGAGTTGGATCGTTGACTCTGATGCTTGTGGTTCCCAGAATGTTGTAAATGTCAGCCGTTCCCTCCCTGGAAACTGTACTGAGGGCGGAAAGTCTGGTTGGGAGAAGT
>JAQCHG010000059.1 GCA_027619675.1 Cyanobacteriota bacterium | reverse complement strand
GGTAACCCGCTGTCGCTGTTGCTGGGCCGCATCTTCTCCGCCCCAAAAGTCGGGGGTCAGCACCTCAATGGCGCTACCGGGGGTGCGATCGCGAATAGCCGCCATGGTTTTTACGAACCATCCCGCCCCCTTGTCCGGCAGATCATCCCGTGCTACCGCCGTCAGCACCACGTAGCGCAGCCCCAGCAGGGCCACCGATTCTGCCACTTTCTCGGGCTCCTCAGGATCCAAGGGCATGGGGGCGTGGCCCTTATCCACCTGGCAAAAGCCGCAGGCACGGGTGCAGGTTGGCCCCATCAGCAGAAACGTGGCGGTGTGGTTGGCATAGCACTCCCCCCGATTGGGGCAGCGCCCTTCTTCGCAAATGGTATGGATGCCCCGCTGTTTAATGATGCGCTGTACCGTGGATAGCTCACTGGCTTTGCCTAAGCTGGGCCGGAGCCAAGGCGGCAAGCTGGGACGAACAGGGGAGGACGGTGGGCTCATAACGGGCTCAGGGTGGCATTAAGGCGGCTGCTTTTCAGGGTAATGAATTCCCTGGCCCGAGAAAAGGCGATCGCCTCGGGCAGCAGAGGGGCGGGCACTGGAGATTCTGGGGAGTCTGGCCCTGATCGTCCTGGCGTCGGGGCACACCGGGCAACATTTGCGGAGGCGTTCTGAACATTTCCCGGCCATCCCATGGATAAGGCGGTCCCCTTCCAGGGCACTCTGAACAGGCTGAGGGAGCGGCAACCCCGCCAAGGCGGTATGGGAACCCCTGTCCAGGGCGCGATCGCGGCCTCAGCCATGAGGGGTGCAAATTATGTTGATGGGTATGGGGATGGTTTCCGTATTTTCAGGCAGTTGCTAGCGCTATAGGCCCTTGGGGGCCGGGGGAATTTCCGCAAAAGACGGCGGGTTTTCTACGGGGGCAGGTGTCCCAATTCTCGGAAACTCCGTTACTATTTGCCTTACGGCCTCCTGTTCAAAAGGGCAACGCTGAGCTGAAATATCCGTTATTTCCTCGCCCTGGGATGAGTCCACACCGTCCCACCCATCGCATCGCTACCACCAGAGGAGTCAGTTAACTGTGGCCACCCACAAAATCCTGGTTATCGACGACAGCCGCGTTATTCGGATGCGGGTGCGAGACATGTTGCCCCAGGGCAACTTTGAAGTGTTGGAGGCGAAGGACGGGGTCGAGGGGCTGGATGCCATTCGTGATCAGCGCCCCAACCTCATCATGTTGGACTTCCTGCTGCCCCGGATGAGTGGCTGGGAGGTCTTCCAAGCAATCCAGGCTCAGCCCGATTTGCAGCACATTCCATTGGTGCTGATGTCTGGACGGAAGGAAGAGGTGACGGAAAAAATCTCCGAGCCCTTTGAATATTTTGAGTTCATCCAAAAGCCCTTTGAGCAGAAGGAACTGATCGAGGCCATCAAGGCGGCCATGGCTAAGGCCCGCAAGCCTCGCCCCAAACCCGCTGGGGCAGCGGCTCCCGCAGCGGCGGCGGCGGGTGGGGGGGCCGATGCTGCTGAGGTGGCAGCCCTGAAGGCAAAAGTGGCCAAGCTGGAAACGGAAGTGGCTCAACTCAAGGGGCAGATTGGCAAGATTCTGACCTTCATCAAGCAAAAGCTGAAGTAGTTAGTGGTGCCTTCAGGGGTCTAGAACTCCCGGTAGCGAAGATTGTTAGGGTGATGGGCGGCAGTCTATCACCCTCTTTTGATGGTTATGGGAATTAAAGACAGACCCCAGCCGCGACCCTTGCCCATGCAGTGGGGACGGTGAGCAAGGGGCTACTGAATCTCAGTTCGGGATCAGTCGATGGAGGGGATGCCGTGACGCTCCACCCTAGAGAATCCGTAGGGGCGCAGGGGTCTGCGCCCTCGAAACGTATACGACTTCGCTAGTGCGCCCCTACAGAAACGGGAATGCCGCTTAACCCGAACTCAGGCTAAACCGAGGGAGTTCATAGCCCTACCAGCACCCATGCCGTCCCCAGTAACAGCAGCCCATCTAAGAGCCCCGTCAACGGCTGACCCGATCGCCCCGTCCACCACCAGGGTCCCTGCGCGGTTGCCCGCAGCGGCACCGCCCCATCCAAACAGGCTAAGCCCCAAACCCAGCCCCCATGCAGCCCCCAGGCGAGGCCAATCTGGCCCCCATCCACCCAGCGGGCTAGCACCAGCACGAGGCCCAACAGCCATAGACCCGGTTGTTGCCTCAACCCCGCCCGTCCATCCCACAGCAGATGGGCAGCGGCAAACATCAGGCTGGCGATCGCCGCCGCTAGTCCCGGTGTGAATCCCGTTTGCAACTGCGACTGCATCCAGCCCCGAAACACCCATTCCTCAATGCCGCCGAGGAATAGCCCCAAGGGGATCAAGGCCAGGGCTGTCCCCACCCCCTGCACGACAACTGCCCTGCTAGCCGTCGGCGCTGTACTCTCCGTCGTGCCCGTTGCCGCCGTAGGGACAGGATCCCTGGTGTCCTGATCCAAGGGGGACCATGCGCCGTCCGTCGGAGGCTGAGTCGGAGGGTGATCGGGGGGGCACACCTGAAGCCACCCCCCCGCCCAACGAATCGCCGTCACGGCCCCCAGGCCCACCACCGCGATCGCCCAGCCCAGGCCCAGCGATCGCCCCATTGAACTTGGATCGCCTAACCCGGTATCGGCCCAAGTCGTGACCCCCATCGCCACCAGCATCGCCAGCATGACCGGAGCCAGCAGATACAGTGGCACCAACAGGGGCAGTTTTTGCTGCACCGTAGCGGCTTGAAAAGGTCGCCACTGCAATTTGCGCCCGAGGGGAATGGCAATGGGCAACCAGAGGACAATCCACAGCCCCAGTCCTAGGAGAACTTGAGCCAGTGGCGGGATGGGGAATTCAAAATTCAAAACTCAAAAGCACGGGAAACTGCTTTGGGCGCGGAGACCGTTCCCCTACCCATCCACCTTCTAGCCCTGCCGGGGCGGCAAAGCCTACACTTCGCCGCTCTTTTAGAGCCGTTGGGCGAACAGGACAGGGGGTATCCAACCAACCATCCACGGCTGCCTACAGCAACTTGAGGCGCGATCGCAGCATCTCCGCCTGCTGTTCCGCCTCCGCTAGGGCATCCCGCGCCCCTTGCACCACTTCGGCAGGGGCCTTCTCCACAAACTTGGCGTTGCTGAGGCGACCAGAGAGGGACTTGGCCTCCGCTTCGATCTTGCCCAGGTCCTTTTCCACCTTGGCCCGTAGGGCGTCCACATCCACGACGCCCGTGAGGGGGATCAGCACCTGCGCCGTGCCCACCACCCCAGCAAACATTTTGGGTTGGGGTGCAGGTTCCGGCTGAGGTGCAGGTTCCGGCTGGGGTGCAGCGGGGGCTGTCCAGGGATCTGCCGCCGCGACGGGCTCAGGTTGCCCCTGGGGCACCACGGGCTCGGGGGCAGGGCGCTGCATCCAGGTTTGGGTCTGGCCCACCACTTGCTGCTTCCAGGTTCCCAGCTTGGCCCAGGTAGCCTGACGGCGATCGACGCTGAGCAGGTTTTGGCTAATGAACCAGAGGCTGTAGCCCATGCCCACCAGCTTCAGCACCCCGCCCACCAGGGGAATGGTGTTGAGGGTGTCCAGCACCGCTCCCAGCACTTGCAGCGTCACCAGCAACACCAGCAGCAACAGCAGCGTCACCGCTGGGCGGCGGAAGTCGCTGAAAAAGCGGTTGACATAGGTGAGGGGCTCCTCCAGGAGAGGCCGCATGGTGACCCAGAAGTCCGTGAGTTCCGCCTTGATGCCCGCTAAATCAACGCTGCTGGCGGCGGTTGTCGGGGTCGATGATGGGGCGGCAACCCGACCATTCTGGGGGGCGTTGGCCGGTCCCTCGCCGCGAATGGTGAGGGTGTCCACCTTGGCCAGGTCTTGGATGTAGACCTGGGTGGCGGTGAGGATGCGCCGCTCCTCTGCACTGGCGGATTGCAGAATGGTTTCAATCTGGGCGGAGGGTTTGATCCCCGCCTCGGCCCGCAGGTTGCGGATGGTGCGGATGGTGCCAATCAGTAGCTCAAACTGGGCTTCCAAATCCCCATCAATGGCGTTGGCCTCCACCTGGGGATACCCCTGCACGGCGAGGAACTGATCGTCCCCCACTTGGTTCAGGGTGTGCCACACCTCCTCGGTGATGTGGGGCATGAAGGGGTGCAGTAAGCGCAGAATGCCATCCAGCACCTGGGCCAGGGTTTGCTGGGCCACCCGCTTGGAGGGGCCTTCCCCTTGCAGGCGAGACTTCACCAGTTCGATATACCAGTCGCAGAAGTCGCCCCAGATGAAGTCGTAGAGGTCCTTGGCCGCTTCCCCAAAGCCGTACTTGTCCACGTGGTTCCGCACCCGCTGCACCACGCCGTGGTAGCGGGAGAGGATCCATTTATCCGCCAGCTCCAATTGGTGGGCATCGGGTTGCCCCAACTGGGCTGGGGTTTGGCCGCCCAGGTTCATCATCACAAACCGGGAGGCGTTCCACAGTTTGTTGGTGAAGTTGCGGGAGGCTTCCACCGAGGCGGATTCGTCGGTGGTGCGATCGTATTCTAGGCGGATGTCTTGACCGGCTCCGGCCACTTCCCGAATCAGGGTGTAGCGCAGGGCATCGGTACCGTATTTGTTGATCAGCACCAGGGGATCAATGCCGTTCCCCTTGGATTTGGACATTTTTTGGTTGTTCTCATCCCGCACCAGGCCGTGGATGTAGACGGTCTCGAAGGGCATGGTGTCGGTAAAGTGCCCCGCCATCATGGTCATGCGGGCCACCCAGAAGAAGATAATGTCGAACCCGGTGACCAGGGTGGTGGTGGGGTAGTAGGTTTGGAAATCCTTCGTAGTCTCGTCGGGCCAGCCCATGGTGGAAAAGGGCCACAACCCAGAGGAAAACCAGGTGTCCAGCACGTCGGGGTCTTGCTGAAGCACCACATCGGGGCCGAATTGTGCGATCGCCTGCTCCCGTGCCTCGTCCTCGTTCATCGCCACCACGAAGGGGGTGCTATCCGTGATATCTCCCCCGGTTTCACTTACCGCATACCAGGCAGGGATTTGGTGCCCCCACCACAGTTGGCGGGAAATGCACCAGTCCCGTAGGCTCACCAGCCAGTCGCGGTACACCTTGGTCCAGCGTTCGGGCACAAACCGGGGAGACTGGTGGTTATCCAGGGCATCTAGGGCCTTGTCCGCCAGGGGCTTGATTTTGACAAACCATTGGGTCGAGAGCAGCGGCTCCACGGGGACCTTGCCGCGATCGCTGTAGGGCACCGTGTGGTGATAGTCCTCGGTTTCCACCAAGAAGCCCTCTTCATCCAGGCGAGCCACCACTGCTTTGCGGGCCTCAAAGCGGTCCAGGCCCTCAAACGGCCCCGCTTCGCTGTTCATGGTGCCGTCTTTATTCATCACGGTGATCATGGGTAGATCGTGGCGCTGACCCATGGCGAAGTCGTTGGGGTCGTGGGCGGGGGTGACCTTCACGCAGCCAGTGCCGAACTCCTTATCCACGTACTCATCAGCAATGACGGGAATCTGCCGCCCCACGATGGGCAGAGTCAGGGTTTTGCCGATCAGGTCGCTGTAGCGATCGTCGCTGGGGTTCACCGCCACCGCCGTATCCCCCAGCATGGTTTCGGGGCGGGTGGTGGCCACCTCCACATAGCCAGAGCCATCCGTTAGGGGATAGCGGAAGTGCCAGAGGTGACCGTCCACCTCCTTCTGCTCCACCTCCAGATCCGACACGGCGGATTGGCTGGCGGGGCACCAGTTCACCATGTAGTTGCCCCGGTAAATCAGCCCTTCTTCATACAGCTTGGTGAAGGCGGTGAGGACAGCGTGGGACAGTCCTTCGTCCAGGGTGAAGCGCTCGCGGCTCCAATCCACCGACACCCCCAGCTTCCGCAACTGGTTGACAATGGTGCCGCCGGACTCCGCCTTCCATTCCCAAGCCCGCTCTAGGAACTGCTCGCGGCCCACCTGTTCGCGGGTTTTGCCCTGGGCTTTGAACTGGTTTTCTAAAATGGTCTGCACGGCGATGCTGGCGTGGTCAGTCCCCGGTAGCCACAGGGTGTTGCGCCCCGCCATGCGCTGATACCGCACTAGGGTATCGATCAGGGCGTTCTCGAAGGCGTGGCCCATGTGTAGGCTGCCGGTGACGTTGGGGGGCGGGATGACGACACAAAAGGGCTCCCCAGGGCGATCGGGATCCGCCTTGAAGACATGGCGGGCCTCCCAAGCCTGCTGCCACTTGTCTTCGGTGATGGACGGATCGTACTGGCTAGAAAGGGTGGGGATGGTTGCCGTCATCGGAAATTCTTTACGAACCGCTAATTACCCCATGATTTTGCCACGCTAACCCCCCAGTCGCCATGGCGGTTGGGGGCGTTTCAGCCGGAGTTGCCATCACCTCAGTCCATCGTCACAATGCCCACCAAGGTTCTGACCAAGTCCTCGACATCATCAGGCACCCGATAGCTACTGATGTCTTGGGTAATGCAGCGAGTGGGCCGATCTAGCAGCCCAAAGACCCACAAGTTGCCCATGGTGACCACGCCATAAATTTGATCCGGGGCAGCGTCATCCATGGCCAGGGCGATCATTTCCACCGCCAGTTGGGTAAACCCTCGGGTCAGGTCATCCCGTTTCGCTTCTACCACCACCAATGAATGGTGTGCCCGAATTAAATAGTCCAGGGTCCCCTGGAGCCAAGCATTCACCTTGAGGGGATATTCAAACCGCAGCACCTGATGGGATAGGGTGGCGACCCGCATCAATACAGGGGCGACTAAGACTTCGCGCTTGGCACTCTCGCTGGTGAGCTGTACGTAGGGCAGGGTTTCTTCAATTTGGGCCTGCAATGTCTCTAGCCCTGGCATGGGCTGGGATGAGACGGGGAAGTTTAGCCGTGCTTTGCCATAGGTGTAGCCAAACTCCGCCAGCACTTCGTCGGTGTCTTGGGGCAGCTCAAAGTAGGAGCGGAAGGTATAGCTGGCCCCGTCTTGCAAAATTTTGGCCATGGATGACGAGTCCCTTTCCTGTTGTGGATTGGCGGCGGGGTGGATCTGTGGAGTGGATCTTGAGAGCAATGTTCGGAGTTGTTAGGACTTACGCACGCCCAATACTGCCGAATCTTCAGCGTTTCATTGAGGCAAGGGGCCTTCGCCCCTTGTCCGTGGGTGTGACTGCGTAAGTCCTGGTTGTTTCAATCCTAGGGCCTCGGTGGCGGCGGGGTTATGCCCCCAGGCAAGGATTGTGATTTCCCGCACGGGGGATAGGGCGATCGGTCACAATCTCTCCGTATTTTCCCGCACGCTATGGGGCCGCAAACATCACGCTGTCTGCCTCTGCGCCATCACCTAACGAATGGGGTGGGGGCGAGATGATAGGGCTGTCCAGCCAAGTTGTGATGTGGAACCCGCGATGCTACAGCCTTCTCCTCAAACCACCGCTAGCCGTGCTTACCCTTGGGCTGCCCCGCTCATGATCGATGGATTTGTGCCGGATGACACCGCTCTGGAGCTAATGCCCCCGGTGGAAGAGGACGGTCCTGCCTCTGCTGACACTGAGGATGAGGCCACGGGAAAGAGCGGTTTTATGGGGCTTTTGGCGCATTTCTTGCCCTGACTTTAGCCTTGGGAAACACCATGACTTCGCTGGTGTGATCGCTTTTCACGACGGTTAGTCTGTCTTATTTCCAAATTATTTCCAAGCAATAGTTCCAATTTTGGTGGAAACCGTTTTATGAATCGTAACCGTCCCCTGAGTCAAGTCCCAGGGGACGGGTGAGTTCATCTTTGGCTTTCTACCTTTGAGAGAAGTCAGGTAAAGGACTGTTCTCAGCCAATGCCGCCATTGGGAATGCAACCTAGGCTTA
>JAQCHG010000058.1 GCA_027619675.1 Cyanobacteriota bacterium | reverse complement strand
GTCCAATGTCGGGCGGGAATGCCACGAATTGCAGGGCGCAAACCCATAGCCCTAGGGGCATGGCTGCGCTAGTGCGCCCCTACAAGAACAGGAATGCCGCTTAACCCGAACTCAGGTTACGCACAAGGCTGCCAAATCCTCGGCGTTCCCTTGAGGCAAGGGGCTTAAGCCCCTTGTCCGTGGGTGTGGCTGGGTCAGTCCTGCCGATATCAGCGCCCAGGGTGTGGCTGGCAAGCAGCAAAAAACTCACCTGCTGAGCAGGTGAGTTTCTGAACAGGGTCTATAAACAAAACCCTAAAGATGAGTTTGGGACGCGATCGCCCTTAGCCGCTGAGGGCTTCTGCGCCGCCGACGATTTCGAGAATTTCCTGGGTAATGGCCGCCTGACGCGCCTTGTTGTAATCCAAGGTCAGGCTCCGCACCAGTTCGCTAGCGTTGTCGCTGGCGTTGTTCATTGCCGTCATCCGGGCCGCCAATTCACTGGCTGCCGCCTCTTGCAGCGCCCGCAGCACTTGGTTATTCAAGTACAGGGGCAAGAGGGCGTCCAAAATCTGCACCGGATCCTGCTCAAAAATCATGTCCTGGGGCAGGGCTTTGTCAGCAAACACCACCTTTTCCCGTTCCACATCCATGCGACCCGCCCGCGTGATCAGTCGGAAGATCTCATCGTCCGTAGCCTCTAACCCCTGGGGATCCAAGGGCAACAGGGTTTGGACAACGGGACGGGAACTAACCAGGGAGACGAATTTGGTGTAGACCAGCTCCACCCGATCCACCGTGCCGGATAGGAACAGGGACAGCAGTTGATCGGAAATCCGCGAGGATTCCTCTGCCGTAGGGATCTGCTCTAACTCGGTGAAGGTGGTGGCAATGGGCTGTTCCCGGCGCTTAAAGTACTGCACCGCTTTACGGCCCACCAACACATAGTTGTAGCCCACGCCTGTGGCCGTCAGCTCCTTAGCCCGCTGCTCAGCCCGACGAATCACGTTGCTGTTGTAGCCGCCACACAGACCGCGATCGCCGGAAATCACCAGCAGCCCCACATTTTTCACCTCTCGGCTTTGGAGCAGGGGTAGGTCGGTGTCTTCAAACCGCAGCCGCGCCTGCAAGCCATGGAGCACCTGAGCCAAGCGATCGGCAAAAGGGCGAGTGGCGGTTACCTGCTCTTGGGCACGTCGCACCTTGGCAGCGGCCACCAAGCGCATGGCTTCGGTAATCTTGCGGGTGTTTTTAACGGATTTAATGCGATCGCGGATTGCTTTTAGGTTAGCCATCGTAAATTCCTTGCCTAATTACCCCTGGGCGAGAAACCGTCTGTCTGAAGCGACGGACCTCGCCCTTGGACCGGATTCCTACACCGCCGCCATAAAGGCTTGCTTACATTCCGCAATGGCTTCCTTGAGGATGGTCACCAGCTCGTCAGTCAGAGCCTTCTCGGTGCGCACAATTTCACCGTAACGGGGCTTGCTGGTGTTCAGATAATCCCGCAACTCCTTGGAGAACTGGACCACCTTTTCCACCGGGATGTCATCCAGGTAGCCATTGGTGCCGGCATAGATGATGGCGATTTGCTCAGCCACGGGCAGCGGCGAATATTGGGGCTGCTTCAGCAGTTCCCGGAGCCGCACCCCCCGCGCCAACTGCTGCTGGGTGGCTTGGTCAAGGTCAGAAGCAAACTGGGCAAAGGCTTGCAGTTCGTCAAACTGAGCCAGCTCTAGCTTGAGCTTACCGGCCACCTTCTTCATGGCCTTGATTTGAGCGGCCCCACCCACCCGAGACACGGAAATACCAGCGTTAATGGCGGGGCGCAAGCCAGAGTTGAACAGGTCAGAGGAGAGGAAGATCTGACCGTCCGTAATGGAAATCACGTTGGTGGGAATGTAAGCAGACACGTCCCCAGCCTGGGTTTCGATGATGGGCAGAGCGGTCATGCTGCCTTCACCCAACTCGGGGCTGAGTTTTGCCGCCCGCTCCAGCAGACGGGAGTGGAGGTAAAACACATCGCCAGGATAAGCTTCCCGACCGGGGGGACGACGTAGCAGCAGGGACATTTGACGGTAGGCCTGGGCCTGCTTGGACAAATCGTCGTACACCACCAGGGTGTGCTTGCCCTTATACATGAAGTATTCCGCCAGGGCTGCCCCGGTGTAGGGAGCCAGGTACTGCAACGGAGCCGGGTCGTTGGCGTTAGCGGCGACCACGATGGTGTAGTCGAGGGCACCACGCTCTTCTAACACGCTAACCACCTGGGCCACGGAAGAAGCCTTTTGACCGATGGCCACGTAGACGCACACCACATCCTCGGACTTTTGGTTGAGGATGGTATCGATGGCGATCGCGGTCTTCCCGGTTTGGCGGTCACCAATAATCAGTTCCCGCTGGCCCCGACCCACAGGAATCATGGCGTCGATGGCGGTAATCCCGGTTTGCAGGGGCTCATACACCGACTTCCGCTGAATGATACCGGGGGCACCGGACTCAATGAGACGGGTCTCAGTGGTGTTGACTTCACCCTTGCCGTCAATGGGGCGGGCTAGGGAATCGACCACACGGCCCAACATCGCATCCCCCACGGGGATAGAGGCAATTTTGCCGGTGGCGGTCACGGGGCTGCCCTCTTGGATTTGGCGGCCATCCCCCATCAACACCGCACCCACATTGTCTTCTTCTAGGTTGAGGGCAATACCAATGGTGCCGTCCTCAAACTCCAGCAGTTCACCCGCCATCGCCTTTTCGAGGCCATAGATGCGGGCAATCCCGTCCCCAATCTGCAACACGGTGCCCACGTTGGACACCTGGACCGACTGGTCATACTGCTCAATCTGCTGGCGAATGATGCTGCTAATTTCGTCAGGTCTGATGCTTACCATGGGACTCGTTTTACTGAACCTATAGTGGACGACACAAAAAAATCGATGAAACGTTGATGCGTGGGGTCAGATCAACTCACCCCGAAGGCAAAGGCTAGGTGGCAGAGCCCAGTTGTATCCCCAAGCGGCGAAGCTGCCCCCGGAGGCTGGCATCTACAATCTGGGAGCCGACCTTAATGACGACACCCCCGAGCAGTTCAGGATCCACCTGAATGGCAAGATCCACATGACGGGCACCCGTCATCGCCAGAACCCGTTCCCGCAGGGCAGTCTGCTGGGCTTCAGTCAGCTCAACAGCGGCGGTCACCTCAGCCAAAACCGCTTGGTTCAGCTCCCGCAATAGGGTCTGATACCGAGCCAGCACGGCTTCGAGAAAAAGGACACGCCCCTTGTCTACCAGCAATTTTAGAAAGTTGACAAAGAGGGGATGGAAGCGATCGCTCCCCACTTGGGTCAAAACACCCTTTTTGACATCATTGCCCATCAGGGGGCTAGTCAAAAACTGCTGAAGCTCATCAGACTCGGTCATGAGCGCCAACAGCGCAGCGGCATCTTCACCGAAGCGATCGCTCAAACCCTGATCTTTGGCCAGCCCCATTAACGCCTGGGCGTAGGGGTCAGTAATTTCAGAAGAGATGGTGGCTGCACTCACAACTAACCTCCCAACATGGCAATACTCTTATCAATCAGACGGTGCTGTAGCTCAGGGCTGAGGCGTCCAGGCAACTGCTCCTTGGCGCGGGCCATGGCCATCTCCGTAACCTGTCGGCGCAGTTCCCGCACCACACGTTCCTGCTGAGAAGATAGGTCTTGAGCCGCAGACGCCTGCAAGCGGGCCACATCCTCCTTGGCCTGAGCCAAGATGGCCTCCCTAGCCTTAGCCGCATTGGTTTGAGCATCGGCCAAAATCTGCTCCGCCTTAACCTGAGCCTGAGCCAGATTTTGCTGCTGCTCTGCCAACCCTGCCGCCGCCTTTTTCTTCCGCTCTTCAGCATCGCGAATGGCTGCTTCAATGCGCTCTCGGCGGCTCGTGAGGGTATTGCCCAAGAACTTTTTGCCGAAATAGATCAGAACGCCGATGACAATGACCAAGTTGATGAGATTGGTTTCAAGCAGATCAAAGTTGAGCCCAAATCCCCCCTCTTCAGTTGCCAACAGCCAAAACATGGTCATCACAATCCCTCGTTAAACCTCAAGCAAACCTTGACCAGCGATCTCGGCCAGACCATTCACAGCCCCCAACCTAGGCGGCAATACTTAGAAGCTTGTCTAAAAGCTGACGACTCAGATCATCAACCTGGCCCTCCAAACTAGACAGGGCCGCAGCCTTCTGCTGATCTAGCTCCTTCTGCGCCTGTTCCCGCTGGGCCTGCGCCTCTTGCTGGGCCTGGGCTACTTGCTCTGCCGCTAATGTTTGAGCCTCGGCTTGGGCCGCTGCCACAACCGACTGAGCCTTACGGCGGGTATCTGCCAACTCTTGCTCGTATTGCTGAGCCACCTTTTCAGCCTGGGCTAAACGTTCTTTCGCCTCTGCCAAACTGGTGCGCACGTAATCGTTACGCCCATCAATGGCGTTGCCCAACGGCTTATAAAGGACAGCATTCAGAATCACCGCCAGGATGACAAACTGAATGGCCATTAACGGCAGGGTGGCATCCAGGTCAAACAGACCACCCGCTTCCTCAGCCAGTATCAATGTCCAATTCATCACATTCAAACCCCTAATGCTATGGGGATTACTGCAACCTAGAAGGAACTAGGCTTAAGTACCTAATCGCCATCAAGAATGGATTAGCGACACCTCTGCCAGGAAACCAGTTCCTAGCAGAGGCCAAACTCAGACCTAGCTGAAGGGGTTAGCAAACAGCAGCACCAGGGCAACCACCAAACCATAGATGGTCAGGGCTTCCATAAATGCCAGGGACAGCAGCAGGGTGCCACGGATTTTGCCTTCTGCTTCAGGCTGACGGGCGATCCCTTCTACCGCTTGACCAGCGGCATTACCTTGACCGATGCCAGGGCCGATGGCAGCCAAACCCACTGCGAAAGCGGCGGCGAGAACTGAAGCACTGGCGACAATAGGATCCATTTGTTCTTTACCTCAAAGTAAAAATTGACAACTGCACGTAGGGTTGAGACAACTCGTGAGAGACACCTCTCTCAAAGGCGGGTCGTCTAGACCTCCGTTGACCGCACGGAACCATGCCCATCAGCCAACAACCTTCCAACTGAGTGATCGCCCAAAGGGCCATCACTCATGCTCTTCTGCTCCATGGCCCTCCATTGCTTCGCCAATGTAGGCGGCAGCAAGGGTTGCGAAAATCAGGGCCTGGATAGCGCTGGTAAACAGCCCCAGAATCATCACCGGTAGGGGGACAAACAAGGGCACCAGCAAAACTAGAACGGCGACTACCAATTCATCCGCCAGGATATTCCCAAACAAACGGAAACTCAGGGAAAGCGGCTTGGTGAAGTCTTCCAAAATATTGATGGGCAACAGAATTGGGGTGGGCTCAATGTACCGAGCGAAATACCCCAAGCCCCGCTTACTAAAGCCCGCGTAGAAATAAGCCAACGACGTTAACAGGGCCAAAGCCACCGTTGTGTTGATGTCGTTGGTGGGGGCAGCCAACTCTCCAGAGGGAAGGTGCAGAAGCTTCCAAGGAATCAGCGCTCCCGACCAGTTGGAGACAAAGATAAACAGGAAGAGCGTCCCCACAAAGGGCACCCAGGGGCGATACTCCTTTTCCCCAATCTGGTTTTTAGCCAGGTCCCGGATAAATTCCAGGGCGTACTCCATGAGGTTCTGCACCCCGGTGGGGATGCGCTCTACCTTACGGGAAGCCAGCACGGAAATAATCACCAGGGCTGCAATCACAAACCAGGAAGTCAAAAACACCTGGCCGTGGATTTTTAGACCGCCAATTTCCCAGTAGAAGTGCTTACCCACTTCCAGTTCGGCAAGCAACGGGACAAACGAGTTCGGAACCAGGTTCAGCATTTCTAGGGAGTCTTAAGGTTTACAGAAGAGCCCGCCAAAAAAACAGTGCTAGACTTTTCAGAACTGATTCTTCAATCAGTGGGCATGACCGTCCAAAGCATGTAGGCAATCACCGCTGCTTTGTAGGTCAAAAAGCCTAGAAACACGGGAAGAAGCGAGAGCTGATCCCATTGGGTAGCCACTAAAAGCAACAGGGCAACCAACGCCAAACGGCCACTGGAAAGCCCTTTAGTTTGCCTGCCGAGGCGGGCAACGCTTCTCGACAACATCCTCAAGTAAATCACACCTGTGCACGCGCCGATTAAATAGTTCAGGGCGGTGGGCAATGAATAGGCCAACCAAACACTGAAGAAAATGACGGCGGAAAACCCCAGGGTGACCATCAACAGAATTTGCTGCAAGCGATAATACTCGCCCATAGCAGCATCCGAGGCGGGTTGCAGTGTAGGAGCACTCAAATCCGCTTCTGCGGTGGGTGTGTTAGATGAACTGTCCACGCCTAACGCTCAGCACTGACAACCTTGGCAAGGCAAGCCGCAACAGGGCAACTGCCTGAGCCATCGCCGATCATATCACGGTAATAATCGTTAATTATTTGGGCTGGAAGGGATTTTCAATGGATTTCCGAAGCCGATATTTTGCAGGCAAAGGGCCAGGGGATCCAGGGGATCGCTTGCACTAGCGTTATTTAAAAGGAGTGGCGCACGGCGTTAATTTGTCAATCTGTTCCTGGAATGGGGGATGCGGAGATCAAGGGGACCCAAAGGGTAGCGACTTGACGCTAGGGGAATGCGTGTTGCTGCCTTGTTCGTCCTCAGGGCTGCAAGGCTACGGGTGATCTGGCAGAAGGTAAATGTGGGGCTGGGGCATGTCTAGTCCGGCAGCCATTGCCCCATCTGTGGCTGAAGCTGGGGAATCTGGAGGGGAAAGCAGGGCGATCGCTACCTCAGCCACCCGATCAGGACCCAGTGATTGCAGAGTCTGTAGCCAGAGTTCGGCGCGATCGAGCAGGTCACTGACATGAATCCCTTGAAAATCTGGTTCATAGGCTTCCAGGCGACGGCTGCCTTCCCCCAGCAGAATGGCCGCCCCGCGCCAATTGTGGTTACCCAGGTGATATAACCCCACCGCCAGTTGCAAAATGCCTTGATAGAAGGACTTTTCTGGGGTGGGGGCCACCATCCAGATCGCTTCTAGGGTGTCGTGGCATTCGTAAAAATCCCCTCGGTTAAATTGGGCTACCCCCTCCCAAAAGCTCAGGGGCGGCCAGGGTTCTGCGGTTGGGGGCATGGCTTTGGAGTCGTCATTCATGAACATAGGGGCATCACGATAGCCGCCCCAGTTAAGGTCAGGGGGTCAACTCCTTGGTTCATAGCAACCTTGGCAATGACCTTGGTTTGTCAATTCTGATGGGAATTCAGAAGTCTGTCCGGCAAGGCTGCCTGAACCGTCCTAGCCGCAAGTTGAACGCTGACAGACCACGGGTACTGCGCGGCATACATTTGCGCACTGTTTCCTGGGGCAAGGGAGTTGGGGCAAGGGATTGGTATTCAAGCCGTGATCGCGGGGTGGATCCCACCTCAACAGATCCCACCTCAACAGGCCGCACCAATGGCCCAACTGTCCTTCAGGATCCAAGATTCCTGGGGGGAGGTGGTATCCTCCACTGGTGAATGTGCGTGAGGAGCAATGGGTCAATGGTAGGGTCTTCTGTGCGATCGGCAAGCCCCAGCACGGCTCTGGAACAGTCCATCCCCTCCCCGTGGGGCACGGTGCAGTTACCCGCTTCCCCCCTATTTGGCACCGATGGCATCCGAGGGCAGGCAGGGCAGCTACTAACTGCGCCCCTGGCGATGCAGGTGGGGTATTGGGCAGGGCAAATTCTGCGGGATCTAAGCGCTACGGATGGTCCCGTCCTCGTCGGTCAAGATTCTCGTAATTCGGGCCATATGCTGGCCAGTGCATTGGCGGCGGGCCTGACCTCCGCGGGTTTGGAGG
>JAQCHG010000057.1 GCA_027619675.1 Cyanobacteriota bacterium | reverse complement strand
GAGAGGGGGCAGGCATCCTCAGGGGTTACTCAGGTCAGGGTCAAAAGGTTCTCACAGAGGGTGTCGATAGTGGGGGTGTCTTGACTGGAACTTTGCCATGACCCGCACTGCCCTGACCACTGCCCTATTGGCCACCGTTGGCCTCGTCACCGCGATCGCCCTCGAAAGTGTCGCCTTTCAAGCCCAGGGGCCAACCCCAGCGGTATCGGCCCCCGCCCTGGCCCAGGCTCTGCCCAACCCAGAGGCGTTCATTGGTGTTGGTCACGAGGTAACGGGGGCCGTCACCCTAGAAACCATTGATGGCCAACCCTATGTGGTATTCGATGACGCCTTCACTACGGAAGCTGGCCCTGACCTACTGGTGGTGCTGCATCGAGATGCGATCGTGCCCTCAGCCATTGCCGAAGGAGACTATGTCAGCCTAGGGGACTTGGTCGCGACCACGGGATCTCAGCGATACCTGATTCCTGCGGATGTGGATGCCGCCGACTATGCCGCCGTCAGCATTTGGTGCCGCGAGTACAACGTCACCTTTAGCTATGCCCCCCTGCCGCAGTAGTATCCTACGCCTCCCTCTCTCCCCCTCTCCCTCTCTCCCCTCCCATCAACTCTCCCCGCATCACCGTCACCGCTTGGCCGCTGATGAACACGCGATCGCCTTGCCCCGACCCTTGGCCATCCCCCTGGCAGCGCACCTTCAGCCGCCCCCCCCGCGCGGAAACTTGATGGGCCAAAAACTCCGCTTTGCCCAGTTTTGCCTGCCAGTAGGGGGCAAGGGAGCAGTGGGCGGATCCGGTGACGGGGTCTTCGTCAATGCCCGCCGCCGGGGCAAAGTAGCGGGACACAAAATCCACCGCTGGGTCTTCGGCGGCACTGGTGACGATCACCCCCATGGCGGGCAGGGTTTTCATCAGGGCAAAGTCCGGCTGTAGGGAGGTGACATGGGCTTCTGAGGCCAGTTCCACCAAGAAATTGCCCTCGGCTCCCCCACGATTCACCCCCACAAAAACGGGCTCTTGTCCCCGCAGCGCCTTGAGCAATACGGGTTCGGGGGTCACGGCGGTAACGGGCTGACTGGGGAAGTTGAGGGTAATCCAGTCGTCCTGTAACTCGGCGGTGAGCAGACCGCTGCGGGTGTGAAAACGGGCGGTCTGGTCTAACGGCAAATACCCCTCTCGCCAAAGGACATGGGCGCTGGCCAGGGTGGCGTGGCCGCAGAGATCCACCTCGGTGGTGGGGGTAAACCAGCGCAGGTGGTAGCCCCCCTCGGTGGGGTACAGAAAGGCGGTTTCCGACAGGTTCATTTCCGCCGCCACCGCCTGCATCCAGCCCTCATCGGCGGCGCTGGCGAGGACGCAGACGGCGGCAGGGTTGCCAGCAAAGGGGCGATCGCTAAAGGCATCGACCTGCACGATGGTCTGGGCACGGGGGACCCGTTCACGGGGGGCCATTTCACGGGCGGACGATTCGCGGGTGGACACAGCCATGGCTAAACACCGACTCAAGGGACATGCAGGGATTCCATTCCACACGGAACCCTTTTTGAACTTACAGGCTGACGGCCCCAGGATTGTTCCTGCGGTGGAAATTTGAGGCCCAGCAGGCGCTGGGCTTGGGGTTGAACTGCCAGGGGACGGTTTCGGTAGGGTCCCCCAGGGGTGAGGGAGTGACCTGTAACGGTTCCGTAAAACTGCCCTGACTGTTCCCCCTACCATTTGTCACCCTGTAACCAGGCCATGGCCCCCAAGGACGGGGCTTTCCCACCAACGGCTAAAGTCCTTTACGCCGTCGTGGCGCTGGTCCAGCGGTGCCGACGAACAGAAGGGAATCGGCACTGGATCTGCCGTCAGCCCCTGGGTATGGCCGCCCCTGAAAACCGTTTTGCATCCACCGTTACCTATGGCTATGGCACGATCGCTGCACCGTTGGCTCCAGCATCAGCAGGCACGATTGGCCCTGCGGCGGGGCCTCACCTATCTGCGTAAAGATAATTTCCCCAAGGCGATCGCCGCCTTTGATGCTGCCATCCACCACCACCCCGACCCCGGTCGCATCCTGCGCCAGCGGGCCAAGGTCCATTGGCAACGGGGGGATGGGGCCGCTGCTGAAGCTGACTACAACCAGGCCCTGGGGTTGAACCCCGCCGATGGGTTGGCCTACGGCAGCCGGGGGCTATTGCGCTATGAGCAGGGGGATGAAGCGGGAGCCCTGGCGGATTGGGCACAGGCGTTGCAGGTGGATCCTAAAAACGCCACGGTGTACTACAATCGGGGGTTGCTCTACGCCCAAACCCAACGGCCCGAGGCAGCCCTGGCGGATTTCGATCGGGCGATCGCCCTGCAACCGCTGTTGGCCCCCGCCTATCTGCACCGGGGCAAGGTGCGCTACGGCTTGGGGGATGAGGCTGGGGCCATGGCGGATTGGGAACTGGCCCTCTGCAACGACCTGCGCCTAGAAGAAGCCAGCCAGTGGCTGCAAACCTTGCGTCAGGCGGCCCACCGAGAAACCCTGGCCCAGGATGTGGCGACCGTGATTCCCGACCACATCACCTTGGAGGCGGAACTGCGCCACGATACCCTGCGCCTGTCCCTCCGTCGCCCCGTGGGCACCCCGGTCAATTATTTCGCCCTGCGCGATCGCCTGCGCGATCGCTTGGTGGAGCTGCAACTACCCCGCATTCGCCGCTTTCAACTGCTGGGCTGGGCCGGAGACACCACCCTAGCGGACTGGAACCAAACCTACGCTGTCTACGATCGCGCCCCCTGTCCCCCCACCTACTGGCGAGCAGCGCTGGCTTCCACCCTGCTGCTGTTTCCCCCCTGTGGGGTGGTAGCGTTGATCTATGCCGCCCAAGTGCGTCAAGCCTATCGTCGGGGCGACTATCCCCTCGCCGCCCAAGCGTCCCAGACGGTGAAGGGGCTCTGCCTCAGTAGTGGGGCGATCGCGGGGCTGTTACTGTTTTGCCTGCTGGGCTACGGCGTCTATACCCAGGTGGAGGTCACCGACCCCAACCCCTTAGCCAAGACCGCCCTGCTGCCCTCCAATGACGGCAATCGCCCGATCCAGTAGTCGAGGCCTGCCGATAGGTCAGTGGGGAACCCTTCCCACTACCCTGGAAAATGGGACCCATCCCCCCAGGGATGCTGAGGCCTACCTTTGCCCTAACCTCACCCCGGACCCAGCCTATGCTGGAGGATGGAGTGAGGGGCGATCGCCGCCGTATCCTGTGCCCAGGTCCCCGACGTTGTCACACTGCACCGTAAACCCATGGGGTCTTCCCAGCCCAAAACTGCCCTCTCCGGCCCGACTGCCCCCCTTGAACCCACCGTCTATGTAGACGGTCTGGTGGATCGGGCCTTTATCTGGCTCTTTAGCCGCAAAATGGCCAAGGCCCTGGGACAGGGCACTGCCCAAACCGGATATGACGGCTTTGTGGACCTGTCCCAACAAATTATGAAAGGGCGCAATGCCCAACAGCAGCAGGCCCTAGTGGCAGTGGTGCTGCAATCCCTGGTGCCCCGTCAGGTCCTCTGGCTGATCCGCACCCTGTTTTCCCCCACCCGTTTGGTGTGTGAACTCAACGCCTGGTTTGCCACCCAACTGTTTGAATGGTTGGTGGGTCCCTGCCAGGTCAAGGCGGTGGAGGTGCCCCAGCCGGACGGGGGTGTCCGCACCCAAAACAGCGGCGTCCACATTCAAAAATGTCGCTATCTGGAACAAAGTCGCTGCGTGGGCATGTGCGTCAACATGTGCAAACTGCCCACCCAAGCCTTTTTCACCGAAAAGTTTGGCATTCCCCTGACCATGACCCCCAACTTTGAGGACTTTAGTTGTGAGATGGTGTTTGGCCAGCCACCGCCGCCCCTGGAGACAGAAGACGCCTACCATCAGCCCTGTTTAGTCAATCAGTGCGATTTAGCCAATCCCCATCCCCCCGCCTGCCCGAAGGTCCGCTGTTAAGCAACAGTCTGTCAGGCAAGGTCTCCTGAACCGTCCTAGTACTCTGCGGCGGCAGTAGCAACACCCAGGTCCCAACCCTTCGGGAAGCGCACTAGACGCGCAGCGGCTGCTCAAAGAGTCGCGCTACATCCAACCCTCAAATCCTTGCCGGATAAAGCGTCTAGCTGATTGAGCGGAGTCGAAATCAGCAGCGGGTGTGAAGTTTGATTAGTCCCGGTTATTTAGTCTTCCCTCGGGAAGACGGTGAGGGGCAACGGTGGGCAAATTTACGCCGTGCAGTACCAGTGGGTCATTTGACCCGAATATCGCCACTCCCAGAGCGTTTCTGAAGCCTGAGCCCCAGTGGTTTGGGGCGAAAAGCAATGGTCATGAGCATGACCCATGACCCACTAGATGTGGATGCCGCACTCGGTTTTGGCACTGCCCCGCCAGCGGCCTGCCCGTTCATGCTCACCGGGATTCACCGGGGTGGTCAGGGGTTCATCGCCAATGCTGGTGTAGCCCTTGTCGTGCAGGGGATTGTAAATCACATCATGCTTGAGGGTGTAGTTCCACACATCCTTGCGGGACCAATTGGCCAGGGGGTTGATCTTGAGGCGACCTTCATTATCCCGCTCTAAAATCGGCATTTGATGGCGGCTGGGGGCTTGTTCCCGGCGACGCCCAGTAATCCACGCATTGACCCCCACTTCCTGGAGCGCCCGCTGTAGGGGCTCTACCTTGGTCAAGTAATGGAACTGATTGACATCCCATTCCCACAGTTTGTCGCCATAGCGGGCGGCAAACTCCTCGCGGGTGTTGGCCCCCTGGGCGCGATAGACCCGCAGATCGAGGTTGTAACGAGCCTTGGCGCGATTCACCGTGTCTAGGGTGTCTTGAAAATGGTGGAGGGTATCGAGAAACAACACCGGCACGGGGGGATTTGGCTTTAGCTCCCGATAGAGCATGTCGGTAATCACCAGCAGACTAAAGGCACTGGTCTGAACCAAACCCTCGGGAATATTCTTGATTGCCCAAGCCAGAATTTCCTGGGGGGTAGCCGTTTCAAACCGCTCGTTAAGGGTTTCTAGGTCAAAACCAGCGGCGAGGGACTGAGCGGGAGAGGTCATGCACTGAACCATGGTTTCTTTGCCTGGGAGCCTTGTGATGGGGCCAAGAATAGTTATACACCCTAATCTTAACCTTAATCACACATAAATCGGTCGGGATAGTGGGGATTATACTCTTCCGACGGGGGAAAATGGGGATGGCAAAGACTTTCTGTGCTTAGCTTGCTGCCTCTAGAGTGGCATCCCCAGATCGTGCAAAAGGACGCAGATGTAACTGCGTCCTTTTGCGGTTTCCTTCCCATTGTGGGGCTCCTGTTCCCCTCTGGGGCTGGGTGGTGGGATTTCGCCACACCGCTCAACCCCTCAGCGTGGCGCGTGATGCGGCCAGGGCTAACGCGGTCACACCGATGCCCCAGGGGCTTCAGCCCTTGGTCTCAAGGGGGTGCCGAGAATTCGGGAGTATTTTGCCTAGGGCCTAACGGTATGGGAGTCAGGGATTTAGTGCATGGCCTGCAACTGCCCCCGGATAGCCCCAGCGGGGAATTGGGGGTTGTGAACGTTGATGTAATAGTCTTCTGGGTTGTTCAGAATTTGCTGAACAATGCCCGTTTCCCCAGTGGGGAATTTGCCTTCTTCCCCTTCGGTGAGGCAATCGGCGGCGGTACCATCCTCAGGACCCGCTAGCACCGCCACGACGGGACCGTTTTCATCAGGGCCACCGACGTGGATGTGGGCAGCAATGCCTTCGCCCACGGGCACCTGCTGAATGCCGCTCACCGTCAGGGTGTAGCACAGGGTGGTGGGATCGCCGTCAATGCCAAAGACGTAGGCTTCTCCGGTGCCAGTGGCATCCCCCACAAAGGCGCTGAGGTCGCCGTTGGCATCCACTTCAGCGCTGCCGTCGAGGGTGGTGTGCAGCAGCACATTGGTGTGACCGGCGATCACAGGGGTGCTGAGGGCGGTGAGGGCCAGGGTGCCCAGGGCGATTACCCGTTGCCGTTGGGTTAGTTTCATAGCTTTCTCCAAATTGCGCTGGTCAGGGTCGATATTGCACAGGTAACGGCCCGCATTCCAACTTGAACGGGGCGTCACCGTTATCTGCAATACGAGCCAAGGGGCGATTTGGATTGGCAACGAACAAAATTTTCTGAAAACTCTGGGCAGTCATCCCTAAAGGGGCTGCCAACCGGTGCCGGCGTTCTGCGGTGGTGCGATCGCCTCGGGATGGCAAATTTCCACCAGAATTTCTAACGACTCCACCAGGCGGGGGCCGGGGCGGTTGAAATATTGGTTGCCGTCGGTGACGTAGACCTGCCCTGTCTGGACCGCCTTTAGGGCCGACCACTGGGGCTGCTGGGTTAGGGGTTGGGCGGCGGCGCGGGTACGGGGCAAATCGTAGCCGCAGGGCATGAACAGAATCAGATCCGGGTCAGCGGTCACCAGATCCGCCCATTGGATCCAGGGGGAATGGACACCCGCTTGGCCAAAGCACACCGTTGCCCCCGCCAGGGTCACCAGTTCAGGCACCCAATTGCCCGCCGCCATCAAGGGGTCGGTCCACTCGATGCAGGCCACCCGAGGCCGGGGGGCGGCTGGGGCGATCGCCCCTTGGCAGCGTTTAATGCGGGCCTGGAGGGCGGCGATCGCCGCTGCGGTGGAGGACCGCAAGGCGCTGCCGCCAATGGCGTCACTCACCCGCTCCAGATCAGCCCACAGTTCCGCTAAGCAATTGGGCTGGAGGGAAATAATCTGGGGCTGGAGCCCGGTGAGGCTGGCCACGGCGGCCTCCACATCCGCCAGACTGACGGCGCAGACATCGCACTGGGCCTGGGTGAGGATGTGGGTGGGTTGCAGCGCCGCCAGTTGTTCTAGCTCCACCCGATACACGCCGAGGGCACGGGTGAGCAGATCGGTGACGCGATCGTGGATTTCGCCACTGGTACCCTCCGGGTTGAACTGGGGGGCGGTGCAAATGGGCAGATTCACCACCTCGGGGGGATAGTCGCACTCGTGGCTGCGCCCCACCTGATAGGCCCCCAGCCCCAACACCGCCAAAATTTCGGTGGCGCTGGGCAGCAAAGAGACAATGCGGGGGGTGGGATGGGGGTAATCCATTAGGCGGGCACCACCACCCGCTCTGAGCCCGACAGGCCAAAGGCGCGGTGGACCGCTTGCAGAGCCTTGACCCCATCGGTCTCCCGCACCAAACAGCTAATTTTGATTTCCGAGGTGGCGATCATTTGAATGTTGATCCCCTCCTCGGCCAGGGCTTTGAACATGCGGGCTGCCACACCGGGGGCCTCCACCATGCCCATGCCCACCACGCTGACCTTGGCGATCGCCGCATCCACCAGCACCTCGCCGCAGCCCAGGGTTTGGGCCGCTTGGGTCACCACAGCGCGGGCATGGGCCGCATCCGCCTCGGCTACGGTGAAGGCGATGTCGCGGGTGGCGATGCTGTTGACCAGGCGACAGCGTTGGGACTGGATGATCATGTCCACGCTCACCCCTTCGTCCGCCAGCAGTTGAAAGATCTGGGCCGCCATGCCAGGGCGATCGGGCACATGGCGAATGGCCACCTGGGCCTGTTTTTGATCCAGGGCTGCCCCCCGCACCTCGGGCAGATCCGGCTCCACCGCATTCAGGGCCTTGAGCCGGGGGGAACAGGTGACTTGGAAGGCGTCGCAGAGGGCGGCAATGGCGCGATCGCAGTCCGCCTCATCGATGGTGCAGCTTACTTTCACCTCGGAGGTGGAGATCAGTTGAATATTTACCCCCGCCGTCGCCAGGGTGGAAAACATCTTCGCCGCCACCCCCGGACGGCCAATCATGCCCGCCCCGGCAATACTGACCTTGGCCACCCGACGATCCACCAGCACCTCCGCCTGGCTGGTGTCGGTAATGTCGTGGCGCAGGGCGGGGGCGAT
>JAQCHG010000056.1 GCA_027619675.1 Cyanobacteriota bacterium | reverse complement strand
AGATGGCGATGCTGAGCATCAATCACCGCATGTCCGGTGCAGTACTCATCTCGCCATGCTGCAATGACCATGAACTCAAATCCTATAGAGCTTTGCTTCGGGTAAGCATAGAGATGTTCGGCCAAAAATCCCAACTCGGCAACCCCTACCCGCCAAAACGTAAACTTTCACAAAAAAACATCGGGCTAGGGACATCTGGGAAGTTCGGTACGGGTGACTGTTCCAACGCTGAAGTGTGGTTTTGGCCCATCCCACCCTGGCCCACAGGGGCGAGCCTAATGGGATGGGTCTGCAAGGATGGTGGGCGCGATCTCGCCCACAGGCGGTCCCCAACCCCTGCCATACCAACTTTTTCTAAATTCTTTAGATAGAAACCCCCACGGTTAGGGTGTCAGATTGTTAACGACTATTTCATTCCGGTTACAAGGTTAAAATCTGCCCCAGATCCGCCAAAAGCCCGTGATACGATGCGTTGCGTAGCTTTGAACAATGTGGAGAAAATCCCTTGTCACTTCGGGTTGCTGTTGTCGGATCAGGACCAGCGGGATCCTCTGCCGCTGAGACTCTCGCGAAAGCTGGAATTGAAACTTATCTATTTGAACGCAAGTTAGATAACGCCAAACCCTGTGGGGGGGCCATTCCTCTCTGCATGGTGGATGAATTTGACCTGCCCCCCGAGATCATCGATCGCCGCGTGCGCAAGATGAAGATGATCTCCCCCTCCAACATTGAGGTCAACATCGGCAGCACCCTCAAAGACGACGAATACATTGGCATGTGCCGTCGGGAAGTGCTGGATGGCTTCCTGCGCGATCGCGCCGCCAAGCTAGGGGCCAAGCTGATCAACGGCACCGTCCACACCCTGGAACTGCCCAAGACCGAGAGCGACCCCTACACCCTCCACTACGCAGACCACAGTGAAGCAGGGCTAGTGGGCAACCACAAGAGCCTGCAAGTGGACCTGGTAATCGGGGCCGATGGGGCTAACTCGCGGGTGGCCAAAGCCATCAAAGCTGGGGACTACAACTACGCGATCGCCTTCCAAGAGCGCATCCGTCTGCCCCAAGACAAAATGGCCTACTACGAAGAATTGGCGGAAATGTACGTCGGTGACGACGTATCCCCCGACTTCTACGCCTGGGTCTTCCCCAAATATGATCACGTGGCCGTTGGCACCGGCACCATGCGGGTCAACCAAGCCAAGATCAAGCAACTGCAAGCGGGCATCCGCGCCCGCGCTGCCAAGCGCTTAGAAGGGGGCGAAATCATCAAGGTAGAAGCCCACCCCATTCCCGAACATCCCCGCCCGCGCCGGGTGGTGGGTCGGGTCGCCCTGGTGGGGGATGCCGCCGGGACCGTCACCAAGTCCTCCGGTGAAGGCATTTACTTTGCCGCCAAGTCTGCCCGCATGTGCGCTGAGACCATTGTGGAATTCTCCAAAAACGGTCAGCGCATCCCCACCGAGGCGGACCTCAAGGTGTATCTGAAGCGCTGGGATAAGCAATACGGCACCACCTACCTGGTGCTGGATCTGCTCCAGCGGGTGTTCTACCGCACCGACGCCACCCGCGAAGCCTTTGTGGAAATGTGCGCCGACATTGATGTCCAGAAGCTGACCTTCGACAGCTACCTGTACAAGACGGTGGTGCCCGCCAACCCCTTGGTGCAGATGAAAATCACCGCCAAGACCTTCGGCAGCCTGCTGCGGGGCAACGCCCTGGCACCCACGCGGGGCTGGTAATCCCAACGAATTTCGTTGACACACTCCCCACCGTGCTGGACACCCTGTCCAGCACATTTTTTTTGCTTTCGGCAGGAGGGTGTCAAGCCTCAGTTAACTCCCCCCCCTCCGGAC
Organism: Cyanobacteriota bacterium; assembly: GCA_027619675.1. GTDB lineage: Bacteria > Cyanobacteriota > Cyanobacteriia > Phormidesmidales > Phormidesmidaceae > PCC-6406. Next base: position 6,098 of record JAQCHG010000056.1, on the reverse strand, counting down.
CCGACCCCGCCGACCTGGGGCTCAGAAGTCTGTTCCCCGAACATGCTTAACCTCAGTTTGGGATAAGTCGATGGAGGAGATGCCGTGATGCTCCACCCCAGAGCATCCGTAGGGGCGCAGGGGTCTGCACCCTGAAAAGGTATCGAGCCACTGGATATCTGAGCCCAGTTTCGGGCGGGAATGCCACGGATTGCAGGGCGCAAACCCATAGCCCTAGTTGAGCTTGGCGCGAATAACCCTACCTTCTGACTCCCTATCTCCCATGCTCTCCATCTCCCCCACCCAAGGAAATGGTTGGCAAACTTACGCCGCGCTGGACTAGGGGCATGGCTGCGCTAGTGCGCCCCTACAGGAACGGGAATGTCGCTTAACCCGAACTCAGGTTGCTTAGGGCGCAGGCCCCTGCGCCCCTACGGCGTTTCCAGGGGAGTATGGCGATGTTCGAGTCAACGTTTGGGACACATGACCCGCTAGCGCAGGGTGCTGGCCAAAGACTTGAGGTATTCCGTATTCACCCCTGACTCGCGGGTGAGGGCCACCTTGCCCGTGCGGGCGATTTCCCGAATGCCAAAGCGGGTCAGCATCTGCACAATCGCCACCATTTTGCCCGGATCCCCGACCACCTCCAGGGTGAGGGAGTCCTCCGCCACATCCACCACCCGCGCCCGAAAAATTTGGGCCAGCCCCACAATTTCAGCGCGGTTTGTGCTGCTGGCATTCACCTTCAGCAGCATTAATTCCCGCTCTACACAGGGGATTTCCGTCACATCCTGCACCTTGAGGACGTTGATGAGTTTATAGAGCTGCTTGGTGAGCTGCTCAATGGCGCGATCGTCCCCCGGCACCACCATGGTGATGCGGGAAATGCCCACCTGCTCAGCAGGACCAACGGCAAGGCTTTCAATGTTGAAGCCCCGGCGGGCAAACAGGCCCGCAATGCGGGTGAGCACCCCCGCTTCGTCTTCCACCAGTACGGATAATGTATGCTTCATGGCCGAATCTATCGGGCAACTGCCCAGCTTAAACCTTAGGAAACAGGGGACAGGGACATTTCAGCGACGGTTGAGCCCCATTGGCACAATGGTCAATAGTAGCCTTTCCCTGGCGCTAGTTAAACCATCTGCAACATTTATGGATTGGGGGATGGCTTGGGGCGATCGCCCCCTTACACCCAGCGCCCGCCTCCTGGCGGCGAATAGCCCCGTAGGGCCGTCACCCATAACCGCCAGCATCCTGTTGCGACCCCTAGCTGAGGGCGATCGCAGGGGCGGTCATGGTTTACCCGTCAGCCGTTCCCCCCGACTAAAGGACGCGCCTTGGGCACCCTCATCAGGCTCCCATCGAGACGTATCTTTGCGATTCGCAACAGAAGGATACTGCTGGGGTAAAGTCCCCCCCTAATATTTGAATAATGAGGGAGCGTAAGTACGCTAGCGGTATCTGCCCAGTCCCAGCGCCATCAAGGTGCAGATTGGCCCAGTCCCACCGATTCGCCCTAGCCCTACCCTGTGCCAAAATCTGCCATAAACAGGGGCTAGTATGGACGGAACTGGGGCTTACCCCTTACCCTATAGAACGCTTACCCCCGTTTCGCTCGTTTCTCCAACGTTATTTGACCCTCAAACCGCGTTTTAACCCTGCGAATGCGAAATCGAAACCCCCGTAACGTTCCCCCCATTAACGACAACATTCGGTTCCCTAAGGTACGCCTGATCGATACCGATGGCACCCAGTTGGGCATCCTCACCCATCGAGAAGCGATGCAGCTCGCAGATGAGCGGGAACTGGACCTGGTCTTGGTGAGTGACAAGGCCGATCCCCCCGTCTGTCGCATCATGGACTACGGCAAATACAAGTTTGAGCAGGAAAAACGGGCGCGGGAAGCACGCAAGCGCCAGCACAACGCCGAAGTCAAAGAAGTCAAGATGCGCTACAAAATTGACGACCACGACTACAACGTGCGGGTTAAAAACGCTCAGCGCTTCCTACAATCGGGCGATAAGGTAAAAGCTACGGTGATGTTCCGGGGGCGCGAGATTCAGCACTCTGACCTAGCGGAACAATTACTGCGCCGCATGGCCAAAGACCTCGACGCGGTGGCAGAAATGCAGCAAGCCCCCAAGCGGGAAGGTCGCAACATGATGATGCTCCTTTCGCCCAAAAAATAGGCATCATAGGGCCATTGCTCTACTTTGGTGCCCAAGCACCCTCGCCCTATGACCCGAGGCCGCCGTTCTGCCCCTGCCCACAACTGGAAGCAGTGGGTGTTACAGCTGATTAATCTGCGCTCTAGCGAAGTTGAGCGCACCCTGTTGATGTTTGCCTGCTATACGGCAACGTCCATGGGGATTTTGTGGTTAGAGGTGAGTTCGGCGGCCCTGTTTCTGGATGAATATGGTCCCCAATCTCTACCGCTGATCTACATCTTTAGTGCCGGGGTGGGGTTTAGCCTCAGCTTCATCTATTCCTGGATGCAGCGACTGTTGCCCCTGCGCTGGGTGATTGTCATCATCTCTCTGTTGATGGCGCTGCCAGTGCTGTGCTTCCGCTGGGGCATGGCGATCCCAGCCCTGGCCGCCACCACGGTATTTGTGATGCGGCTATGGATGGAAGCCATTTATGGCCTCAATGATTTGAACGTGTCGGTGACCGCCAACCAACTGTTCAACATTCGAGAAATCAAGCGCACCTACCCCCTGATCAGCAGCGGTAACTTGGTGGCGGATGTGCTTAGCGGCTTTTCCGTTTACCTGTTAATTACCCTGGTCAAGCTCGAAAACGTGCTGCTGCTGTCGTTTTTGATCATGGTGGTGGGGTCCGGCATTTTGCTCTACGTCAGTCGGGCCTACGAACATGCCTTCCCAGATTCCCTCAAACGTCAATCGGAGGCGGAGGATACCCCCCACTCGGCCCAACGGATGCGGGGATCCATGGGGCAGTATGTGGTGCTGCTGTTGAGCTTTTTCATCCTGGCTCAGATTTTGATGTATCTGATTGAGTTTGAGTACCTCAGTCAGTTGCACTTCAACCTAGAGGCGGATCAAATTGCCGCCTTCCTGGGGATTTTTAGCGGTCTGCTGGGGTTGATTGAGCTGTTGACCCAGTGGTTTACCTCCAGTCGCTTGATTGAGCGCCAGGGGGTGTTTACGGTGACGGCGATTCTGCCCTTTTTCATTGCGGGCCTTGGCATTCTGACCCTGGTGGGCAGCCATCCTGCCCTGTGGGGAGCGGGTGCCTTGTTTTTGGGGTTAATCGTGCTTAAGTTCTTTGATGAATGGCTGCGGTTCACCCTGGTGGCCAGTACCCGTCCGGTGCTGTTTCAGCCCATTCCCGATACCCACCGCACCTTGGTGCAGTCTTTGATCGGGGGCATTGCTGAGCCCCTGTCCATGGGCTTTACGGGGGTGATGATTTTGGTCGTCATTGCCATCAGTAACCAGTTGGGCATGACGACCCTCAATGCCCAGGGGCGGCTGTTTTTAGTCCTGACGGTGATTGGGGCGATTGTCTGGATTGGGGCGATTTTGCTGCTGCGATCGCGCTATTTAAACCTGTTAGTGCTGAGTGCCGAGCGGGGGTTGCTGAGTGTTTCTGACGCGAACCTGCGGGTGTTAAAAAAAGCCTTCATTGAGCAGCTAGAGCAACCGGGGTCTGAGGCCGACAAGCGATCGTGTATTGAGCTGCTGTGCCACATTGATCCCCAGGGGGTGGGGGAAATTTTGGCCCCAATGCTGGCGGTGCTGCCCCCCCGCCTGCGGCGACAGAGCCTAGAGGCGATGCTAGAACACCCCTCTGGTGCCTATCTAGAACCGGTGCGGGACTTGATTCAGCAGGATCAGCCGCCGGAAATCTTGGCCTTGGCCCTGCGCTACATCTGGCTGACGGAGGAAAGCCCCGATGTGGACGAACTCCAGGCTTACCTGCAATCGGCGGTAGATCCGGTGGTGCGGGGGACAGCGGCCTCTTTGATGCTGCGTAAAGGCAACCCTCGGGAAAAGGCGGAGGCCACCAGTACCCTGCGGCAAATGCTCACCCATGAGCGGGAACGGGAGCGGGTGATGGGGTGCCGTGCCCTGGGGGAGGCCGATTATTTACATGCCCTGCGCATCTATATTCCGGCCCTGCTACAGGACGAATCGCTGCGGGTGCGGCGGGCGCTGCTGGAGGCGATCGCCGCCACCCACATTCGCGAATACTATCCAGCACTGCTCCGGGCGCTGCAATACAAGTCCACCCGAGAAGCGGCCATGCAGGCCCTGGTGCGCCTCGGCAACGATGCCCTGCCCATGCTCAGCGAGTTGGCCACGGATATCTACAAAACAGAAATTCTGCGGACCCAGGCGTGGCAGGCCATGGGCAACATTGGCACCACCGAGGCGCTGGACTGCCTGATCGACAACCTGATCACCACCTGGGGCAGCACCCGCCGCACCATTCTGCGGATCCTGCTGAAGCTTTTCCAAGAAACGGGTTTGAAGCGATCTCAGGATATTGACGCCGCCCTTGATCGCCTGGGACGAGATGGGGTGGAACGGCTGCTGCACCAAGAGCTGACTTTCATGGGGCAGTTGTACTGTGCCCGCCTGGATCTGGGGCCACAGCAGGCCGAAGGGCGGGCAGCGGACTTGCTACGGGGGGCCTTGCAGGATTTAGAACTGGACACCATTGAGCGCATGTTCATGCTGCTGCGGTTCATTTCGCCCCCCAGCGCCATCCAAGCGGCCCAGGTTAGTTTGCAGGGGTCCGCTTCGAGTCGAGCCAGGGGGCTCGAAATTCTCGACAATAGCCTCGATATCCCCAGTAAGCGGGCGATCTTGACGGTGCTGGATATCCGCAGCGATCGCGAAAAACTGAAAGCGTTGGAAAATCTAGTCACCTATACCCCCTTCACCCCCAGCCAACGGCTGCGCTATCTGTTGGACTTGCGCTACTTCCTGTCAGATTGGGCCTTGGCCTGCTGTTTTCACCTGGCCCGCCAGCAGCACTGGAGCCTCACACCCGAGCACACCATTGGTTGCTTGCACCACCCCACGGGCTTTGTGCGGGAGGCCGTCCTGTCCTACCTGGAGATTGCTTCCCCCACGGTGTTGGCCCAACTGCTGCCCACCCTGCGCCGGGATCCCAACGAGTTGGTGGCGGCCCAGGTAGAGCACTTAATGGTGAAACTGCCCACCTCAACCGCTGTGACCAATGGCGTAACAAACGGCGTGACCAAGGGCGATCGCCCGTCTCCCCGCGCCCACGGCTTCAGACCCCAGCCCTCTTGATCTGGCCAGCATGAAATTTCTCGGCATTGATCTGGGGTGGCAACGGGGGGCCAGCGGCCTCTGCTGCCTCACCCTCAGCTCGGCGGGGTTACACCTGAGCGCCTTGACCTGTGGTGCCGATCACGGCCAGGTGTTGGCCTGGATTGATGCCCAGGTGGCGGACGGAGCGCCTGCGCTGGTTGCCGTGGATGCCCCCACCCTGATCCCCAATGCGACGGGGATGCGCCTGCCCGATCGCCTAGCCCACCGCTACTTTGGCCGCTACGATGCCGGCTGTTATCCCGCCAACCAGGGGCGACCCTTTGCGGTGCCCCTGGGCCAGTTCAGCGCCGCTCTGGAAGCGCGGGGATTTCGCCATGCCCCCGATCTAGTGCCCCAGCAGCCAGGACGCTACCAAGTGGAGTTGTTCCCCCATCCCGCCACCGTGCATCTATTTCGGTTGCAGCGGATCCTGAAGTATAAAAAGGGCCGCTTGGCGGAACGGCGGGGGGAGCTAATCAAACTGCGGCAGTATCAACTGACCACCTTTCCCCAGTTGATCCCCACCCTCGCCTTGGGGGAGGCGGACCTGCCCCAGATCCCTGCCACGGGTAAGGCACTGAAGGCGGTGGAGGATCAACTGGACAGCCTCACCTGTGCCTACGCGGGAGCCCATTGGTGGTGGTGGGGCCGCGATCGCAACTGGGTGCTGGGGGATGTCACCACCGGGTTCATCGTGGTGCCAGCGCCCTATGCCGATCAGGTGATGCCCCTGGATCCCGATAACCCCGCAGCTTGATAAGGATTCGGGATCAGCCAGATCTCCGCTAGTTGAGCTTGGCGCGAATAACC
>JAQCHG010000055.1 GCA_027619675.1 Cyanobacteriota bacterium | reverse complement strand
CCTCCACCTAGGCCCATCCCGTTGGGAGGGGAACTGCCCTGCACTGGGGTTCACTGTTACCCACCGTCGTAGGCGTAGCCATTGTTGAAAGAGTCACTGTACAAGGCCATCTCATGGGAAATACACGTGTGAATCGGAATCAGGCCAGCCATTTGCAGCGCCAAACCCCAGAAACCTGGGGGCCGCGATGGCTTGTAGAAGAGCGCGACGCTTGCGGCGTGGGGTTTGTGGCCGATCAACAGGGTCGAGCCAGCCATGGGTTAGTACAGCAGGCCCTAGGGGCGCTGGCCTGTATGGAGCACCGGGGCGGATGTTGCGCCGATCAGGATTCTGGCGATGGGGCAGGCATCATGACCGCCATGCCCTGGGCGATGTTCCAGCCCTGGGCGACGGCGGCGGGGCTGGGGGAGCTGGTGCCCGATCGCACTGGGGTGGCAATGGTGTTCTTGCCGCGCCAGGAAGCGGCGGCGGCGATCGCCCGCGACATCTTTACCACCACCGCCACCGCAGCGGGGCTGACGGTTTTGGGCTGGCGGCCAGTGCCCGTTAACCCTGAGGTGCTGGGTGCCCAGGCTTTAGAACACCGTCCCCACATCGAACAACTGTTCGTCCAAGCCGACAGCCTCAGTGGCGATGATTTAGAGCGGGAGCTATTTCGGGTGCGGCGGTTAGCCTACCGTGCCCTCAACCGTTGGACGGGGGAGGCGGCGATCGCCGCTGCCCTTAAGGACACCTACGTTTGCTCCTTCTCCGCCAGCACCATTGTCTACAAGGGCATGGTGCGATCGGAGGTGCTGGGGCGCTTTTACCAGGATTTGCAAAACCCGGCCTACGTCAGCCCCTTCACGGTGTATCACCGCCGCTTTAGCACCAACACTATGCCCAAGTGGCCCCTAGCCCACCCCATGCGCCTGGTGGGCCACAACGGCGAAATCAACACCCTGGTGGGCAACATCAACTGGATGCGGGCGCGGGAAGCGGACTTGGCCCACGCGGTCTGGGGCGATCGCATCGAAGAGTTGCTGCCCATCGTCAACATGGACAACAGCGACTCCGCCAACCTGGATGGGGTGATGGAACTGCTGGTGCGATCGGGCCGCAGCCCCCTGGAAGCCCTGATGATCATGGTGCCGGAGGCTTACCAAAACCAGCCCGAGCTAGAACAGCACCCTGAAATCACCGACTTCTACGAGTACTACAGCGGCCTGCAAGAGCCCTGGGATGGCCCCGCTCTGGTGGTGTTTAGCGACGGCAAGCAGGTGGGGGCCACCCTCGATCGCAACGGGCTGCGCCCCGCCCGCTACGCCATCACCCGCGACGGGCTGATCATCGTCTCCTCCGAGGCTGGGGTGGTGGATGTGGCGGTGGAAAATATCGTCGAGAAAGGCCGCCTCGGTCCTGGCCAGATGATCGCCGTGGACCTCCAAACCCAGGAAATCCTCAAGAACTGGGAGATCAAGCAGCGGGTGGCGGCCCAGCAGCCCTATGGTCAGTGGCTCAAGCAATATCGCCAGGACATCCAACCCCAACTTTTCCAAGATGAGCGTCAGCTAGCGGGCACGACCCTGCTCCAGCAACAGACCGCCTTTGGCTACACCGCCGAGGATCTGGACATGATCATCCAGGACATGGCGGCCCTGGCCAAGGAGCCCACCTACTGCATGGGGGATGACATTCCCCTGGCGGTGCTGTCTACCAAGGCCCACCTGCTGTACGACTACTTTAAGCAGCGCTTTGCCCAGGTGACCAACCCCGCCATTGACCCCCTGCGGGAGCGGCTGGTGATGTCCCTGACCACCCAACTGGGGGCGCGGGGTAACCTGCTGGAGGAGCACGCCGACTACGCCCAACTGCTGAAGCTGGAGTCACCAGTGCTGAATGAGGCGGAATTGGCCCTGATGCAGCGGTCGGACTTTGCCCCAGAAACCCTGTCTACCCTCTATCCCCTCAGTGGTGGTCCGGATGGGCTGAAGCAAGCGGTGCAGGCCCTGTGCGATCGCGCGGTCGCCGCCGTGCAAGGGGGCAGCAAAATTCTCATCCTCAGCGATCGCGTGGATGGCAGCGGGGCAGCGGCTCCCCTTAAGGCCGACACCACCTACATTCCCCCCCTGGTGGCCGTTGGTGCCGTGCATCACCACCTGATCCGGGCGGGGCTGCGGATGCAGGCTTCCCTGGTGGTGGAAACCGCCCAGTGCTGGAGCACCCATCATTTTGCCTGTTTAATTGGCTATGGCGCGAGTGCCGTCTGCCCCTACCTGGCGCTGGAATCGGTGCGCCACTGGTGGGCCGATGCCCGCACCCAAAAAATGATGGAGACGGGCAAGCTCAGCGTCGTCACCCTCAACGGTGCCCAAGACAACTACCGCAAGGCGGTGGAAAACGGCCTGCTGAAAATCCTCTCCAAGATGGGGATTTCCCTGCTGACCAGCTACCAGGGGGCACAGATTTTTGAAGCGGTGGGCATCGGTGATGACCTGCTGGATCTGGCCTTCCGGGGCACCACCTCCCGCTTAGGGGGGCTAACGGTGGCCGATCTCGCCCAGGAAACCAATACCTTCCACCAGCGGGCTTTCCCCGAGTTAACGGGCAAGCGCTTGGAGAACATGGGCTTCGTCAAGGCCATGCCCAAGGGCGAATACCACATGAACAACCCGGCCATGACCAAGGCCCTGCACAAGGCCCTGGAATCCAAGCAGTACGACCACTACGAGGTCTACCAGCAGCACCTGGCGGAACGCCCCCCCACCGCCCTGCGGGATTTGCTGGACTTCCAGAGCGATCGCGATTCCATTCCCCTAGACGAAGTGGAATCTGTGGAGGCGATCATGGCGCGGTTCTGCACCGGGGGCATGTCCCTGGGAGCCCTGTCCCAGGAGGCCCATGAGGTGCTGGCGATCGCCATGAACCGCATTGGCGGCAAATCCAACTCCGGGGAAGGGGGCGAAGATCCCCGCCGCTTTATCGAACTGGAGGCGGTGGATGCCGAGGGCCGCTCGCCCCTATACCCCAATCTGAAGGGGCTGCGGAAAGGGGACAAGGCCAGTTCCGCCATTAAGCAGGTGGCGTCTGGGCGCTTTGGGGTCACCCCTGAGTACCTGATGAACGCTAAGCAGATTGAGATCAAGGTGGCCCAAGGGGCCAAGCCTGGGGAAGGGGGTCAACTGCCCGGTAAGAAGGTCAGCCCCTATATCGCCATGCTGCGGCGATCGAAGCCGGGGGTGCCCCTGATTTCGCCGCCCCCCCACCACGACATCTACTCCATTGAGGATTTGGCCCAGCTCATCTTTGACCTGCACCAGATCAATCCCCAGGCCGGGGTGTCGGTGAAGCTGGTGGCGGAAATCGGCATCGGCACCATCGCCGCCGGGGTGGCCAAGGCCAACGCCGACGTGATTCAAATCTCCGGCCACGATGGCGGCACTGGGGCTTCTCCCCTCAGCTCCATCAAGCACGCTGGCCTGCCTTGGGAACTGGGGCTGACAGAGGTGCACCGGGTGCTGCTGCAAAACCAACTGCGCGATCGCGTGCTGCTGCGGGTGGATGGCGGCCTCAAGACCGGATGGGATGTGATCATGGGTGCCCTGATGGGGGCAGAGGAATTTGGCTTTGGCTCCATCGCCATGATTGCTGAGGGTTGCATCATGGCGCGGGTGTGCCACACCAACACCTGCCCCGTCGGTGTCGCCACCCAGCGGGAAGATCTGCGGAAGCGGTTCACGGGGCTGCCGGAGCACGTGGTCAACTTCTTCGCCTTCATTGCCGAAGAGGTGCGATCGCTGCTGGCCCGCCTGGGCTATCGGTCTATCCCTGAACTGGTGGGCCGCACCGATCTACTGAAGCTCCGCAGCGGTGTTTCCCTGGCCAAAACCGATAGCCTGAACCTGGCCACCCTACTGGATCTGCCCGATGTCAGCCGCGATCGCGCCTGGCTGCACCATGGGGATGTCCACAGCAACGGTCCGGTACTGGATGACGAGATCCTGGCGGATGCAGATGTGCAGGCGGCGATCGCCCAGCAGGGTACGGTGCAGAAAACCTACCGGGTGGTCAACACCGATCGCACCATTGGGGCCAGGGTTTCTGGGGCGATCGCCCGCCAATACGGCAACAGTGGCTTTGAAGGGCAGCTTGACCTCACCTTTGAAGGCAGCGCCGGACAAAGCTTTGGGGCCTTTAACCTGCCGGGCATGGCCCTGACCCTGATTGGGGAAGCCAACGACTACGTGGGTAAGGGGATGCACGGTGGCGAACTGGTGGTGAAGCCTGCCCCCGGCATTGCCTACGACCCGTCCACCAACGTCATCATTGGCAACACCTGCCTCTATGGCTCTACCGGCGGCACCCTCTATGCCCTAGGGATTGCCGGAGAACGGTTCGCCGTGCGCAACTCTAAGGGCCAAGCGGTGATTGAAGGGGCTGGCGACCACTGCTGTGAGTATATGACCGGCGGCACCATCGTGGTGCTGGGCCGGGTGGGCCGCAATGTGGGGGCTGGCATGACTGGGGGCTTGGCCTATTTCCTCGATGAGGAAGGCACCTTCCCCACCCGCGTCAACCCCGAAATTGTCAAGGTACAGCGGGTGATCACGGCGGCTGGGGAAGCCCAGCTCAAGGCCATGATCGAGGCCCATGCGGAACGCACGGGCAGCCAGCGGGCCGCCCACATTCTGGCCAACTGGGCGGCGTATCTGCCCCAGTTCTGGCAGGTGGTGCCCCCGTCGGAGGCAGACACGCCCCTGGCAAATCCCGATGCGGTGGCGGTGGATAAAGTGCTGAGCCCGGTGCAGTAACCACCCTAGCCATCTGCTAGTATCCTCCCCCCTGTGAAAAGGCCGCAGCGATATCGCTGCGGCCTTTTTGATGGCTCCTGCTGAACATCTGTGGGCCTCACATCAGTCCTGTTTACAATGACAGTAGCCGCAGCCCAGAGGGCGATCGCGATGGTTATTCACTTCGATCCTAAACACTGCCTGCCTTCTTCCTATGAGTTGCCCGACTCAGACGATACCCCCGTGGATAATGAGATTCAGAACTGGATTCCTAATCTGCTGCTCATGATGCTGGCCCTGGCTTGGTCAGAGCGCACAGACTGGTTCTTTGGGGTGGATATGGGCATTTACTACGACCCCGACCAACCCGCCGTTGTCCCCGACGGGTTCCTCAGCCTCGGCGTTGATCGTTATGTGGGTGAAGAGGGCCGCCTCAGCTATGTGTTTTGGGAGGAAGACAATATTCCCCCCATCTTGGCCTTAGAAGTGGTCTCAAAAACCTATGGCGGCGAATATAAACGCAAAAAAGCCCTCTATGCCGATTTAGGCATTCGCTACTACGCGGTGTATCAACCCAATCGCCGCTCTCGCCGCCAACGTCAACCGCTAGAGGTTTATCGCTTAGAGAACGGTAGTTATCAACAACTGGAGGGGGAACCGTTTTGGTTACCCGAGGTGGGGGTAGCCCTGGGGCGCGATCGCGATCGCTACATGGGGTACGAGCGGGAATGGCTGTATTGGTATGACGAGGCGGGCAATCGGTTGCCGACCCCAGAGGACAGCATTCAGCAGGAACGCGAGCGGGCAGAGCAGGAACGTGAGCGGGCAAACCAACAACAGGCGATCGCCCAACAAGCGCAGGAACGGGCAGAAAAACTCGCTGCTCAACTCAGAGCCCTGGGCATTGATCCAGATGAGGGGGAATAAGGAGATTTTTCGGAATGAATATACCGCCGTAGCCTGTGTAGTTCAAAGCAAAAAATAGGCCGCAGCGATCGCCACTGCGGCCTATTTAATTCATGCTTGTGGGTCTGCTTAGGTTGGTGAAACCAAGTGCTCCTGTAGGCGCAGTCGTCCCACTGGGGCTAGCATCTCCGAGAGGAGAAAACCCAACAAAACCTCGCTACTGTTGGGTTTCACTGCGTTCCACCCAACCTACGTCAACTTCACTAACGCTTCACCCAAGCTACAACGTTAGGTTTGGCAGACCGCTAGAACAACGCGGGCTGGTGGCGGATCAGGTTGAGGAATTCCTCGCGGGTTTTGGAGTCTTCTTGGAACGCTCCTAGCATGGCGCTGGTCACCGTCCAAGAACCGGGGTTTTGCACACCGCGCATGGCCATGCACATGTGGCTGGCCTCAATCACCACCGCCACCCCACGGGGGTCGAGGATTTCCTGCACCGCTTCAGCGATTTGGCGGTTGAGGCGCTCCTGCACTTGCAGGCGGCGGGAATACATTTCCACAATGCGGGCCAACTTGCTCAGCCCCACCACCTTTTGGTTGGGGATGTAGGCCACATGGGCGCGCCCCATGAAGGGCAACATGTGGTGCTCACAGAGGCTAAAGAGGGTGATGTCCCGCACCAACACCATCTCGTTGTGCCCTTCGTCAAAGATGGCGTTGTTGACCAAATCATCCAAGGACTGCTGATAGCCACTGGTGAGGAAGCGCATAGCCTCGGCCACCCGTTTGGGGGTTTTCAGCAAACCTTCCCGCTCCGGATCTTCCCCAACGGACAGCAGCATGGTGCGGACGGCATCCATCATGGCCGCTTTGCTTTCGTCGGTGACGGGCTTGATAGCCACATTTTGCCCTTGATTGGTGCTGCGGTCAGGGCGAACCCCCGAGGCTGTCAGGGGCGCATCGCTCATGCTGTTGGGGGCGACGCCGTTGGTGAGGTTAGTGGACACGGTACTCATAGATAAACCTGCTTGTGGACAAAAACAACAGAACTACAGAGAACTGAACGGGGAGCATCCGCGATCGCCGACCTGGGCGGATCCTCGCCGCTGCGCAACGGAAACCTTAAAATGCACCTCCACCGGGCATCAGCTTTAACTCTTCCACGACGGCGGTGGCGGGGAGTTGCAGCGTGTCCACGATCGCCTGGGCGACGATTTCTGGGGTCAGCATGGCTGCCCTAGGAAAGTCTGCCTGGACCGTGTCCGTATCCCAGAGGGGGGTATTGACGGCACCGGGGGCTACCACCGTCACCCGAATGCCGTGTTCTCGCTCCTCGGCTGCCCAGATGCGTGACAGGGTGACTAGGCCCGCCTTGCTAACGCTGTAGGCTCCCCAGTCGGGGAAGGCGTTGTAGGCGGCGACGGAGGCGATGTTGAGAATGGTGCCGCTGCGGCGATCGCGCATCCCGGGCAGCACCGCCTGCATACAGAGCAGCACACTGGTCAAGTTCAGATCCATGACCCGCTGCCAGTCCGCTAGGGAGAGGGTGGCGAGGGGGCCAGTGTGACCCATGCCGGCGCTGTTAATCAGAATGTCGATGGGACCGATGCGGGCGATCGCGGCCTCCAGGGTCGGCTTGACCGTGGCCAAGGCCGACAAATCTAGGGGAATGGTATCCACCTGTACCCCGGTAGCCGCCAGTTCTTGGGCCAATGGGGTCAATTTTTGCGAGGAACGGCTGACCAATACCAAGTCCCGTCCAGCCTGGGCTAGGGCGATCGCCGTGGCACGCCCAATCCCGCTGCTCGCTCCCGTGATCAGAGCTCGCTGTCGCGTATCAGATGTCATGAAGAAATAGGTCAGTAAATCTTTGAATGTGGGAATCTCAGCACCCGCTAAAGGTCCTTACGGATAGATTGGGATCTCCACAGGTGCTGACAGGGATCATGGCTGCGCCGCAGTCCGTAACCGTCCTGCCCTACGGAATCAATGTTAACAACTGTAACAAAAATTGGTGCCCGTCTCATTTTATCGCCAGACCCATTTCCCCTTGAGGGTTTTAATGGCGTCCATTGGCAGTTATCTTCCCCGATTATTCATCCTAACAGGGGACGGGGGCGGTCCTGGAAGCCATGTCAAGCTCCCCAGCCCTCTTCGGTGGCAGGTGTAGCCCGCCTGACTTCCTTTTCTCTTCCTTCCCCCGTCCCCGGCAGCAGCCTGAAACCCACGGCCTTTGCCGCCGCCCCAGATGTGAGCATGGTCGTTCCTGGAACGCTTCTGAAGCCTTTAACCACAGTGGTTAGAGGGTACAAGCCATGGCCATGGCCATGGCAAATGAC
>JAQCHG010000054.1 GCA_027619675.1 Cyanobacteriota bacterium | reverse complement strand
GGGTGGGGGGGCCAGACACCCTGAGGTCTGGGTCCGACAGCTTGCCGGTGGGATGCTGACGCACCCAGGCGGGCACATTGCCCTGGAGTTGGGGCAGTCGAGCCAGGGCTTCTAGCACCTCTGCTGCTGTTTGGAACCGTTCACTGACCGCATCTTTCACCATGCGATCGAGCACCTGCCCCAATTCTTCGCTAACGCTGGCGTTCTGTTGGGCCAGGTACTCTCGCCAGCGCCAAGCCCCTTCCAGGGGATCGTAAAGCCGCTCAGGTTTACGGCCCGTGAGCATGTGCAGACAGGTAGCCCCCAGGCTGTACAGGTCGCTGCAAGGGTAGGCTTGGCCGCTGCGGAGTTGTTCAATGGGGGCGTAGCCTTCGGTGCCGATGCGGGTACCGGGCTCTAGCAGCAGGGCATCGCCGAACTGTTTGGCAATGCCGAAGTCGATGATGAACAGGCGGCGATCGCTTTCCCGGCGAATCACGTTGGTGGGGGTCATATCCCGGTGGACCACGCCATGGCGGTGGATAAAGTCCAGCACCGGCAACAGTTCATTCAGCAAGGTGCGAATGCCCGCTTCATCCATGGGGCCGTTTTGCACCATCTCTTGAATCAGGGTTTTGCCGTCAATGAACTGCTGCACCAAGTAGAGGTACTGCTCGTGCTCAAAGTAGGCCAGCAAGGCGGGAATCTGCACATGCTCTCCGAGTTCATGGAGACGCACCGCTTCTTGGTTGAAGAGTTGAATGGCTTTGTCGAAGGCTTTGGTGCCTGTGGCCTGGGGGGCAAACTGCTTAATCACGCAGGGGGCATTGAGGCGGTCCCAGTCTTCCGCTAAATAAGTGCGGCCAAAGCCACCCCGCCCGATCAGCTTGATGGGACGATACCGCCCCCGCATGAGCTTGATCAGGGGTTGGCCACAGGTGCGACAGGCATCTGCCGTGTCGCGGTTGGATGGCTGTGAACAGTTTGGATTCAGGCAAGAAATCATACAGCCAGAAGCACCACACAGTGATGAGCAACCCCCCGCCCATAGGATATGGGAGGTGGTCTGGGGGCGATCGCCGCCGCAGTGGCTGGCCCTGGGCCTGAGCAACCGCAACGCAGAAATGGGGCATATCCCATGAGGGGCAACCAACGGGCTGAAGGGACATCGGCCCTTGGGAGCAGTGACCACAAGGTTCCGGCTGCTGTTACCCCTACACCATTGCCCCTGCACCATTGGTGGATGGAACAAGCATAGTTCAGATCAACTTGACCCTTACGTGCCCTTAGGGGAATCTCTGCATCCAGGTGGGCGAGTCTGGCCCAGGGCTGGCACTCATGCCCCGGCGGCACCCCCTAGGGCTGAGGTCCCCGTCCCCACCCTCACGCCTGATGTATCAGGGGTTTTATCCGCCATCGGTGGCGGTTGAGAGGCCCTGGGCTAGCGGCGAAGCTGGCTAAATAGATCCACGCTGAGTCCCCCAGGGGCGATCGCGCCGTAACCTTTCCCTCAAAGTTGCAGTAAATCGTTACATTCATCCCCCAACCCCTGGAAGGGAAAACCCTTGGGGTATGGTGGTTTGTACGTGATTTGTGTCGATCTGTTGCCCTATTGAGGACCCTGTCCTACCCCTATCGCTATGACCCTGGCCCAGCCATCCCATCAAAAAGCGAAAGCCCTGCGTCCCGGTGCCCGTCGCCCCGCCAAAGATCTCTGTAGTGAATGTGGGCTCTGCGACACCTACTACATCCACTACGTCAAAGAAGCCTGCGCCTTCCTCAACCAGCAATTTCCCCAACTGGAGACCCAAACCCACGGACGCAGTCGGGATCTCGACAGCGACGATGACTGCTACTTTGGTGTCCACCAAGACATGATGGCTGCCCGTAAGCAGCAGCCCATTGAGGGGGCGCAATGGACGGGCATCGTTAGCACGATTGCCATCGAAATGCTGAACCGGGGTCTGGTGGAGGGGGTGGTCTGCGTCCAAAATACGGCGGACGATCGCTTCCAGCCCATGCCCGTCATCGCCCGCACCCCGGCGGACATCCTGGCGGCGCGGGTCAACAAGCCCACCCTCTCCCCCAACCTGTCGGTGCTGGAGCAAATTGAACAATCTGGCCTGAAGCGGCTGTTGGTGATTGGGGTGGGCTGCCAAATCCAGGCCCTACGGGCGGTGGAAGACAAGCTGGGGTTAGAGCAACTCTATGTGCTGGGCACCCCCTGTGTGGACAACGTTACCCGCGCTGGATTGCAGAAGTTTTTGGAAACCACCAGCCGTTCCCCAGAAACGGTGGTCCATTACGAGTTTATGCAGGACTTTCGAGTCCACTTCAAACACGAAGATGGCTCCACGGAAACGGTGCCCTTCTTTGGTCTGAATACCAAGGAACTGAAGGATGTGTTTGCCCCCTCCTGCATGAGTTGCTTCGATTACGTCAACGGCTTGGCGGATCTCGTGGTGGGCTACATGGGGGCTCCCTTTGGCTGGCAGTGGATTGTGGTGCGCAACGATCGCGGCCAAGGCATGTTGGACCTGGTGATGGATCAACTGGATGTGCAGCCGGTGATGTCCCAAGGCGATCGCACCGCCGCTGTGCAGCAGAGCATCCCCGCCTACGACAAGGGGGTAACCCTGCCCATGTGGGCGGCCAAGCTGATGGGGGTGGTGATTGAGAAAATTGGCCCCAAAGGGCTGGAATACGCCCGCTTCTCCATTGACTCCCACTTCACCCGCAACTATCTCTTTACCCGCCGCAACTACCCCGAGAAGCTAGCCCAGCACGTCCCTGAATTTGCCAAGCGCATCGTCAGCCGCTACAAGCTGCCGCCCCAATAGCGCCTGCGCTGCCCAGCCAAGACTCCTCTGGGACTGATGCAGCGGGCATGGCAGTTCACAAATCAACACGCTAATCCCCCCTGGGGGAACGTTTTTGGCCCATAACGGTCACATCAACAAAATCCAGGGACACTGCCCGCGATCGCCTGCCAGATCTATGACAGGCGACTGTTTCCGTGGAAAGATTGCACAAATTTTGAGTGAGTGAGTTATGGGTCAGATGATGCTGCGGTTGCTGGTAAAGGCAACCTCCCTCAGTGTGTTGATGGCACTGGTGGCACCGCTGCTGGTGCCGTTGGAATCTACGGCCAACGCTGCCACCGAGTCAGGGCGATCGCCCTTTTCCCAAACCCTGGCTGAGTTACCCGCCGATGCGCCCCTCAAGGACGATGACGATGACGGGGACGACAACGATGACGACGATGACGATGGGGATGACGACGACGATGGAGGCAGCCGTCAAACCACCACCACGACAACCACCACCACCGTCACCCAGGTCCGCTACACCGACATCACCACCACCTACTGGGCCAGTAGCTTTATTTACCGCCTGGCCAGCATCAACGTGGTCAGCGGCTTCCCCGATGGAGAATTTTTGCCCAATGCCTATTTGACCAAGGCCCAATATGCGGCCCTCGTCACCCAAGCCTTTGGGATCTCGGCGGTGCGGGAGGTAGTGGCCATTCGCAACGTCTCCCAGTTCTACTGGGCCTACGGTGCGATTCAGCAGGCCTACGCCATGGGGTTCGTCAATTTAGACGGCGGCACCTTTGACCCCGAAGCCAGCATGACCAAGCTGGACGTTTTTGTAATGTTGGCCCAAGCCCTGGGCTACACCGAGGTAACCTCCGGGAAATCGGTGACAGAACTGCTCAGCGTCTTTAGCGACGCCGACACCATCCCCAGCGAATACCGGGTGATCATTGCCGCCCTGGTGGAAAAGGGCGTGATCGTGAACTACCCCAATGTGAGCGAGCTAAATCTGTTTTCTCGGGTGACCCGAGCAGAGGGCTGTGCCTTTATCTACCAAGCCATGGTCAGCTTGGGGCTGGTGGAAAGGGTCACCTCCACCTACATCGTGGATATCTTTGGTGTGTTCCAACAAACGGACACCACCACAGATACTGGCGTCATTGTCGACGACGGCGGCAGTGATGACGACGATGATGATGGGGATGATGACGACGACGATGGAGATGACGACGATGACGGTCGCCGTCAAAACTGCAATCAGGGCATCGGTAATGGGGCTGAGGGCTGCGACCCTGGCAACTCTGCCCCCAGGGGCGGCAGCAATGACGAAGGGGGCCGCACGCCGGGCAATCGCCCCTAACGCTTCCCCATGGGTCAAGCCATGATTGACGACGGATAACCCCAAGACTCGAATTGTTTTGGGTTGACTGCTGAGGGGGCCAAAACCCCCTCAGTTTTTGTCACACGACTTGGAAGGTTAGTGATCCAAAAGAGAAGGATCAGAGCAAACTAAAGGCATCGCATTGCTAGGTTGAGCCATGTGGCCTCTCGTCGGACTCCCAGCCAGCCTTGTGAGGGGCTTAAGTGCCTATCGCGGTGTCTTTTTCCGAGACGCGGGCTTCGCCCATGTGAGCCGATACGTGAGCGGCTTATTGCTGAGTCCCTACAAAACCCTGCAAGGGATCTATAGCCAGTGGGTGTTTCCAGAGGGCGAGGGGGTCAGTCGGCGGGCCATGCATGAAGCGGTGTTTGAAGCCGGTTGGGACCGCGAGGCCCTGATGGTTCAGCACCGCCAAGTCGTAGCTCAGCGCTATGCGGGTCAAGGGCGTCAGGTGATTGGGATTGACTGGACCTTTGCCCATCATGAGCATTGCCAACGCATTTATGGGGTGAAACGTAGCTTTGACTACGTGAACAACCGCATGAGTCGCTATCAAACCGTGATGACAGTGGCGCTGAGTAATCGAGAGAGCGTCGATGGTATCGCGGTAGAGGTGCAAGCCCCCCAGTATGAAGTAGAAGAAAAGGCCTATCTGGAGATGACGGTCCAGCCAAGCTACGAAGAGATGGCCCAGGTGCGCGAGCGTCTGCTGGAATTATTGCACTATCAGAAGAATCGCCTGGGGTATCGCAAGCGCACGGAAATGGCAGTGGACCTAGTGGGTCAGATTGAAGCCGAGGGTCAATTCCCGCAGGCCCACTATGCCTTCGATAATGGCGTCCTCTGTCGCCCCCTGACAGCGTTGATTGAGCAATCCGGCAAACACTGGGTGAGTGAATTGGAGAAGACCCGTCTGATTGTCTGGGACAACCGATGGCAAGCGGTGGGTTCAGTGGCGGCAGAACTGCGCCGGGAGCATCCCGAGAGTTTTCGGCACTACACCGTTCGCACTCGCAACGGCCAAGTGAAAGACTGTTGGGCCTTTAGCAAAGTTGTGCGGCTGAGAAAGTATGGCCGCAAACGCCTGGTGGTCGTCCATGAGCAGGCTGATTTAAGCGACCCCCCGCGCTTCCTGCTCAGCGATGCCCTCACCTGGGAAAGTGCTCGGATTATGAGTACCTGGAGTTATCGCTGGTCGATTGAGGTCTTTCACGAGTTTTGCAAGCAGGTGGCGGGCTTTGAGGCGGCTCAGCTACGCAACGAGGAAGGGGTCAAACGCCACTTCTGCTTAAGTTGCCTAGCGCAGTCCCTCTTGCAGCAAGCCCCGGCTTTGGGACAAACCTCGGAACGACTGAGCTTTGCGGATGGCACTCAGCAAAGCATCGGCCAGAAACAGTATGGTCTGATGCGAGAAGCCTTCGAACCTCTCTTGCAACTGCTTAAGACCTACTTTGACCAGGGCCGATCTGTCACGGAGGTGTTGGAGGTGCTCATGCCTGCTTGATTTTTCTCTGGCAACGAGATTTTTAACCTTCCAAGTCGTGTTTGTCATTGTCCCCGTGCGTAAAGTTGGTGGCGTTGCTGCCCCCAAGGGGCTGGGGGACCTTCTGCTGGGTTGTGGCTGGCTCCCTTCGGAAGACGTTTCACATTGGTCTGGCCGGTCCGGCCAGACTGACACTTCGCCCAGCCAGCAGATTTACTGGGACGGTTACGCGGGGCTTAGGCTAAACAGACGCGATCGCCAAATACTTCCGTTGAGAACATCACCCGCAGGGGGGCCAAATATTGCTGAATGACTTTCCATTCGGGGGCGGCCAGTTGCCGACTCAGCTCATGGTCTAGCAGCATCAGCATGTAGCGCACCAGTTCCCAACGCACATTTAACACCGGGTACAACATGGCGCAGAGGGGAAAGAGTTCTTGCTGTACGGCGCTAATGTTGCCTTCCAACAAACAGACCCACAGGTAGGTCTGAAACATCTCCACATCCCGCAGGCTGGAGATCTGGACCTGACTTGAGACCAGGGGGCCACTGTAGCAATGGTGGTTAGGAAAGGCTTGGAGTACCTGATGCACAATGCGGCTGGCAATCCCCCCACTGCTGGCCAATAACCGTCGGATGGTGCGGAGTTCTAGGGTGTGGTAGTCGTGCTGTGCCGCCGCTTCGTAGGCCCGCTGTAGGGGCATGTAGAGGTGGTCGTCTACTGCCTTGAAATAGAGACTGAGGGGGGGACGCTGTTCAAATGGCAGGGACTGCAACAGCAGTTGCCCCGTGTAGTGGAACTGCATACTGGCAAAGCCAATCACGCGGGGATCCACCTGGGTGTACTGACGGCGCAGATCCCCCACGGGGGTCGCGATGGTGAGGGCAAACCGCTCTGGCACAGTGCCATCGGCGTAGTGGTGCAGGGTCTGCCGATAGATTTGGTAAATGTCTTGGGAAATGGTCCAAGGATCCACCAATTCGGGGGAAATTTGGTGGCGAATCATTTCTTGGGACAGTAGATGTTCGGTTTTGGCCCAAGCTTTGGCGCTAACGGTGCGTAAATTTCGCTCTAGGGTGGTGGCGATCGCCCGTCGATCATTTTGAGGGGGGGCGGCGGTGCAATCAGCGGCATCCACTTGGCGGATATAGCGTTGCGCCCATGCCTTGCAAAACGAGTGCAGAGCGGTGGGAGCGCTCACTGGATCACTGGCCGGGAAGATACCGAGAGGTTCCATAGATACAGACCGTGGCAAACCGCGATGGTAAGGACAACGAGAAACCCCCACAGGGGTGAGGTCCGAAAATACCGAACCCCTGGCCCTTAGACGTTGCTCCCATTATCGGGGATCACCCTTAATAAGTTCTTAATGCCGTTACCTTTCTTGTAATTCTCTTACGCTCAGTAAATTCACTTTGCGTATTTTTGAGCCCCATTTAACCCGCGATCCCCCAAGGTTTTGGCCTTGATTGTGACCCTAATTGCCAGGGCGACAGGGCCGGGACAAAACCCGATCGGGCCTTCCTCAACCCTGGCTAGGTCAAGGGAGACGGGGTGGGCACCTGTTGCAGAATGGTGGCGATCGCCTGGGGTAGGTTATCCACAATGGCATCGGGACCATAGGTGAGGAGCCGCTCCCGGTTACGAATGCCGCTGAGCACCGCCACCACGGGGATAGCCTGACTGCGGGCGGCGGCGATATCAGCTTCGGTGTCGCCAATCATCCAACTGTGGGGGCAGGGGGGCAAATGGGCTTGGGCAGCGGCCATCAGGCGCGGCTTTTCCACCACGTCTTGATCCTTCACATGGTCATCGGCTAGGCAATAGCGGCGATCGCGGGGAAAGAACCGATCCAATTGCTGCTGCTCTAGTACCAAGTCCAGCGTGTAGGCCCGTCGCATGGTCATCACCACTAAATCGCAGCCCAGGGCTTGGAGTTGCTCCAATGCCGCGATTGCCCCTGGCAACACGCGATCGAAGGGCAGGTATTGCAAACTGTGGACCGTATCTCGCCGCAGTTGGGCAAAGCGCCGGGCTTGGTCATCATGGAGGCCCGACAGTTGACCAATGTGGCGTTCTGGCACCTGCGCCCGTTTTAACCGCCAAAACTCTGGCTTGGGCAGCACCGTGACCGCTTGATCCTGCTCGCGGGCTTGATCTAGGCAGTACTGATACACCTGATAGTACCGTTCGGACACGTCCATGATCGGACCGTCAAAGTCCGTAAAAATGCGCAACATGGCAGAATTCCCCTCGCAATCGGGTTGGATGAAGCCAGGTGGGGGCGCAGGGCTAAACATTTAGGGCGCGTCATCAATTCAGGGTGAAAGCCTTGCTGGGGAACCATTGCCGCGCCCGCTCCTGTAATCCAGCTAGGG
>JAQCHG010000053.1 GCA_027619675.1 Cyanobacteriota bacterium | reverse complement strand
TCTACGAGGGGCTACGTCAGGGGGTGATGGAACTGGTGGTGTGGGCCTTGGTGTTGGCGATCGGCGTCTACACCCTCAAGGGGGAAATTCGCCCAGAACGGGGCTGGAAATATTTCCTCACGGGATCCGCCAAAACCCACCTCTGCACCCTGCTGGCGGGGTTAGCGGTCTTGATTGCCGTTGGGTTCTTTCTCCAGCGCTATGAACTGCTGTTTTCCCCCGCCGGGATTGTGTTTGGGGCCGGATTCACCGACATCCATGCCCGTCTCCAGGCCCACTGGATGATGGCCTTTGTCACCCTCTCCGTGGCGGCCCTATTCATGGTGTCCCTATGGCGCAGTGGCTTTCTGCTGCCCACCGTCGGCATCGGGTTATACCTGGGGGTCTTGATTTTGGTGAATGGCCTCTACCCCTGGTTGCAGCAGCAGGTGGTGGTGGCCCCCAATGAACTGACCAAAGAGCGGCCCTACATTGAGCACAATATTGCCTTTACCCGCGCCGCCTATGGCCTAGCCCAGGTCCAGCAGGAAGACTTTCCGGCTGAGGCCAATTTGGATCGGGCCGATTTGACGGAAAACAGCGCCACCATCGACAACATTCGCCTCTGGGACTATCGGCCCCTGCTCAGCACCTACCGCCAACTGCAAGAAATTCGCCTTTACTACCGCTTTCAGGATGTGGACATCGATCGCTACCCCCTGGATGACGACTACCGCCAGGTGATGCTCTCAGCGCGGGAAATGGACTACACCCAAGCCCCCCCCGAGGCCCAAACCTGGGTTAACCAGCGGCTGAAGTTCACCCATGGCTATGGGGTGGTGATGAGTCCGGTGAATGAGGTCACCTCCGACGGGTTGCCCACCCTGATGATCAAAAACATCCCCCCCGAAGCAACGGTAGATTTGGCCCTCAACCAACCCCGGCTCTATTACGGAGAAGCGACCCGATCCTACGTGTTTACGGGTACCAGCACCGATGAATTTGACTACCCCCTGGCCAATGAAAATGCCGTCAACCGCTATGACGGCACTGGAGGGGTGGCCATGGGCTCCTTTTGGCGGCGGCTGGCCTATGCCTACGACTTCAGCAATCTCAAAATTCTGATCTCCAACTATTTCACCCCCGAATCGCGGATCCACTACCATCGGCAGGTGGTGGAACGGGCGCAGCAGGTGGCCCCATTTTTGACCTATGACGGCGATCCCTACATCACGGTGATTGATGGGCGACTGAAGTGGGTGTTGGATGCCTATACCACCAGCGATCGCTACCCCTATGCCCAACCCCTGATCCGCAGTAGTGACGTAGAGGCGGTCCTCTCTAACCCCGTCATTGCCACGGTGGCGCGGCAGGGCAGCAACTACATCCGCGATGCCGCCAAAGTGGTGATCGACGCCTACGACGGCAGCCTCACCTTCTACACGGTGGATGAAGCGGATCCCATTCTGGCCACCTATCAAAAAATCTTTCCCCAACTGTTTCAGCCCGCCAGCGCCATTCCGGCAGCGGTGCGGTCCCATTTTCGCTATCCCCAGGATCTGTTCACCATCCAGGCGCAGATGTACCGCACCTACCACATGGATAACCCGGAGGAGTTTTACAACCGGGAGGATGTGTGGCGCTTTCCCATGCAGGTGTATGAAGGGGAACAGGTGATGATGGAGCCCTACCACACCATCATGCGCCTGCCCCAGGCCCGCCAGGAGGAATTCATCCAAATCATGCCCTTCACCCCGGTGAACAAGGACAACATGGTGGCCTGGTTGGCGGGGCGATCGGACGGGGACGCCTACGGCAGCCTGCTGCAATACGAGTTTCCCAAACAGCAGTTGATCTATGGCCCCAGTCAAATTGAGGCCCGCATTGACCAAACGCCAGAAATTTCCCAGCAGCTAACCCTCTGGAGCCAGGAGGGATCGCGGGTGATTCGGGGGGATTTGTTGGTGATCCCCATTGAGCAATCGCTGCTGTATGTGGAGCCGGTGTACCTGCGGGCGGAACAGGGGGAACTGCCGGAACTGAAGCGGGTCATCGTCGCCTATGACGATCGGGTGGTGATGGAAACCACCCTGGAACGGGCCTTGGGGCAGATTTTTGGCGATCGCCCTGACCCGGCGGATCCCGCCGTGCCCGCCACGGTGGCCCCCAATCCAGCGGACCCGGTGGTTGCCAGCC
The DNA here is from genome assembly GCA_027619675.1 of Cyanobacteriota bacterium. Classification (GTDB taxonomy): domain Bacteria; phylum Cyanobacteriota; class Cyanobacteriia; order Phormidesmidales; family Phormidesmidaceae; genus PCC-6406. The sequence continues at coordinate 5,888 of JAQCHG010000053.1, read as the reverse complement.
AAATTCAAGCCGCCCTGGACGCCTACCAAGCGGGGCAAGCCGCCCTACAAGCGGGGGACTGGCAAGCCTACGGCGAGGCCCAAGCGGAGCTAGAGCGACTGTTGACGGAGTTAGAACAGCAGTTTTAGGGGATTTTGCGGCATAAATATGCCGCCATCGGTTGGTGTCGAGGTCCGAGACCCAACCGTCTGAGCAGGTCATTTCTGGCTCAGAGATCCCCCTAGTCCAGCGCGGCGTAAGTTTGCCAACCGTTTCCTTGGGTGGGGGAGATGGGGAGCATGGAAGGTAGGGGTATTCGCGCCAAGCTCAACTAGGGCTTGGGAAGAATCTCTTAACACTGTTGGAGAAAACTGGGAAAAGTTTGTCAAAATCAACCCATTGGGCCGACGCGGTTGCCGTGTTAAGACTGCTATCCCTGTGCTGAGTGGGAAGAGGCCCGCGATATCCTTTGATGTCCACCCGACGCTGACCCCATGGCTGAACCCATTGCACCCATTACCCTCCCCCCCGCCACAAACCCCAGCCAGGAGGGGGAATGGCTCCAAGCCACCCTGCACCAATGGCTAGACGAACAATTCATTCCCGAAGCGGTAAACCGCGACATTGCCCACCGCGCCGCCCAGGTGTTTGTGCGCCAGCGCATGGAGGGGGAAAACGATCTGGGTTCCCTGGTGATGGCGATCCTGACGGAAATGCAGGCGTTCGACTTTTCCCAGAGTTTCTTTGGGGAGTTTGCCGTCGCCAATGCGGTCAGCGATCTACTGCTGGATAGTCTCGGCATCGATCGCTGCTGCGGCGCAAGTTAAGGCGATCCCTGAGAAAGGAGTTTACCCGCTCAGACTGTTGGGTCTCGGACCTCGACGCCAACCTACGGCGGTATATTCATTCCGAAAAATCCCCTAAGGCCAAGGACTCGGGGCGGTCATCTCACCCCGAGAGGCGATGGCGATGGGGACCGATTGGGGCGGCGTCAGCCTAGGCCCCCAGCAACGGTTGGGCCAGGAAAAAACTGGCGATGGATTTGGCATCGATCGCCTCCCCCGCCAGAATCGCCTTTTGGAAGCGATCGGGGCTCATCAACACCACCTCAATATCTTCATCCTCATCACCCGCAGGGGGCTGCTCAATCTTCTCTAAATCCGTGGCGAGAAAGGCGTAAATCCACTCGTCAGAATAATTTTAAGCATACTGAAACTGCCCCAGCGATCGCCAGGTATTGGCCCGGTATCCCGTTTCCTCTTCAATTTCCCGTTGGATGGTGGCGGCGGGGGCTTCGTTGGGTTCCACCGTCCCGGCGGGAAACTCCAGCAGTCGCCCCTGGAGGGCAAAGCGGTATTGGCGCACCAGCACCAGATCCCCGTCGGGGGTGACGGGCACCGCTAAGGCCCCACCGGGATGGCGAATACATTCCCATTCCCCTTCCGATTGATTGGGCAGGCGCAGGCAGTTGACCTCAAAGTCAAACTTGCGCCCCCGATGTAACAGGCGCTGTTTCAGCAATTGTGGGGGTTCCTGACCAAGGGACATACACACACACTCATTAACAACACGGGTCCGGTTTCGGTGTTCGCTAGGGAGGGCTGCCGATCCGGAAGGCTCGGGGCTACGGGTTAGCCTGTCTCCCTAGGGGAGACCGGGGCAGTCTTTAAATCAAAGGTTTATCTTACCGGGCCGCAGATGCCCCTTCTGAGGCGACGGGCTGGGGCCAGGGCATGGAGGGACTCAGGACACCAGCGGTGGACACCTGCTGACACAGGTGGGTGATGGTTTTACCCAGGGTGGGATGCACCCAGTCGGGGGCGATCGCCATCAGGGGCACCAGCACAAAGGCTCGATCTTGCATCCGGGGGTGGGGCACTTGCAACCCTGGCTGATCCATCACCCGATTGCCATAGAGCAGCAGGTCTAAATCTAAATGGCGGGGTCCCCAGCGCTGCCGCCGCACTCGGCCAAATTGGGCCTCGATCGCCAATAACAGCGCCAACACCGCCTCGGGAGCCAGATCGGTGGCAAAGCAGGCACACCCGTTCAGGTAGGGGGGCTGGGGCGGCCCCACCGGGGCGGTACGGTAGAGGGGGGAAGTTACCAAATCCTGGATGTGAGGATGGGCAACCAAGCTGGCGATCGCCCCTGCCAAAATCGCCTCCGACGGGCCGAGGTTACTACCCAAAGCGATCGCGCAGGAAACCAACGTCATGGCATCACGGGATGTTTAAAGAACACAGCTTTCTATCGTACCCAGGGTGGGTGGGTATGAGGGTGAATGGGTATGTCGGCGGAGCCTGCCCGGAGGGCTTGGGGGGAGGGGGAGGCAGAATTCAAAATTCAAAACTCCCATCACCCAGTCACCCAGTCACCCAGTCACCCTCCCCCCTCGCCCTTCTCAAGAAACGGTAGGCTTTTAATCACGCCTCAAACCCCAAGGATTTATCACTATGGGTCTGGTATCTTCCCCCCGCGATCGCCTCAACCATTACTACCAGCAGGTGAAAGCCGTCATCCTGGCGCGGCAGCACCCCGCCAGTGGGCTGCTGCCCGCCAGCACCGCCGTCACCATCCACGGCGACTACACCGATGCCTGGGTGCGGGATAACGTCTACAGCATCCTGGCGGTGTGGGGGCTGGCCTTGGCCTACCGCAAGGCGGACGAGGCCCAAGGCCGCACCTACGAACTTGAGCAGAGCGTCGTGAAGCTGATGCGGGGGCTGCTGTTTGCCATGATGCAGCAGGCGGACAAGGTGGAGCGCTTCAAAGACCACCAAGCTCCCCTCGATGCCCTCCACGCCAAATACGACACCGCCACCGGGGCCACCGTGGTGGGGGATGACGAATGGGGCCATCTGCAAATTGACGCCACCTCGGTCTTTTTGCTGATGTTGGCCCAAATGACCGCCTCGGGGCTGCAAATCGTGTTCACCCTGGACGAGGTCAGCTTTATTCAAAACCTGGTCTACTACATTGGCCGGGCCTACCGCACCCCGGACTACGGCATTTGGGAGCGGGGCAACAAGCTCAACCACGGCAAACCGGAACTCAACGCCAGTTCCGTCGGCATGGCCAAGGCTGCCCTAGAGGCCATGGATGGGTTCAACCTATTCGGCATTCGCGGCGGTCAATCCTCGGTGATCCATGTGCTGCCGGATGAAATTTCCCGCGCCCGCATCACCCTAGAGTCGCTGCTGCCTCGGGAATCGGGCTCTAAGGAGGTGGACGCGGCGGTGCTGAGCGTGATCAGCTACCCCGCCTTTGCCATCGAGGATGCGGCCCTAGTGGACCGTACCCGCCAGAAAATTGTGGACAAGCTCCAGGGACGCTACGGCTGCAAGCGGTTTTTGCGGGATGGCCACCAGACGGTGCTGGAAGACACCACCCGCCTCCATTACGAGCCGGAGGAACTGCTGCAATTCGAGCACATTGAATGCGAGTGGCCGCTGTTTTTCACCTACCTCTACCTGGATGCCCTGTTCCGGCGGGATGCCGCAGCGACGGAGTTTTATCAAGAACGGCTGGCGGCGATCGCCCTGCCCAAGGGAGACTTTGCCCTGCTGCCGGAGCTGTATTACGTGCCTGAAGCCGCGATCGCGGCAGAGCGGGCCACCCCCCATAGCCAGGGGCGCGAACCCAACGAAAACGTCCCCCTGGTGTGGGCACAAAGCCTGTACCTGCTGGGGCAGATGTTAGCGGAAGGGCTCTTGATCCCAGCGGACATTGATCCCCTGGGGCGACATCGCCGGGTGGGGCAGGTGCGCCAGTCCATCGTGCAGATTGCCCTGGTGGCAGAGAACGAAGATCTGCAACGGGAACTGGCCACCTACGGCATTGAAACCCAGGTGCCAGAGCAGCTAGCGCCCGTGCGGGTGCAGTCTTCTGGGGAATTGTCTGGGGTCTATGCCCAAATCGGCTATAACGACAAACTCCACCTCAGCGGTCGCCCCATCCGTCGCCTGCGCAGCCTCACCACCTCCCGCGTGTTTCGCATCAGCGGGGAAAACGTGGTGTTTTTGCCCTCCTTTTTAGATCCCCAAAAGTTTTACCTCACCCTGGACTACCACTTCCTGGTGGCCCAGATTCGCAGTGAACTGGCCTACATCCACTACCACTGGAATGCCCCTGGACGGCCCACCGTCACCCTGCTGCTGACCCACGAACTGTTTGAACTGGGCCACCGCCCCATCCACCAATCGCCCCTGCTGCAACTGATTCAAGAACTCAAGTCGGGCACCTGTAGCGGCGTACCCGTGGTGCTAGGGCCACTCTACCAACTGCTGCTGACGGCGGGGGCAGAGCGCATTGACGACATCGGCCCCTATGGGTTCAGCAGTACCCAACCCCGCTACATTCCCCGCATTTCTGCCTTTTTGGCCCTGGTGCCCCAGCAGACCCAACCCCTGACGGTTTGGCAAGTGTTTCAGCTAGAGCGGGAAACGCCGGAGGTGTTGCTCTCCACCCTGCGGGAATCCACCAATCTCTATGAACAGATTGAAATTCTGGCCCTTTTGCAGCAGTTAGAAGGGCTGGAATTTGACACCGGTTTGGGTCAGCCCAATCGCCCCGTCACCGTGGCGGATCTGCTGGAGGAGGTCTATATCAAGGCGGGCAAGTTGGACCTGTGGCTGATTGTCCGCCGTTCTGCCGGACTGCTGGGCAAGATGGATGTCAACCTGTCCGATGCGGTAACGGAGCTGGTGGCGCGGCAAAAGCAGGTAACCGTGGGCAAAGCCTACAGCGAGGATTCGCTGATTCGCGATCCCATGCCCCACTCTGAGGTGATTCAAAAGATCAACACCTTTTGTAGCGATGATGAGCGCGATCGCCCCCTCACCCAAGAGGTCTTGGTGTACCTGAGCGTGCTGATCAAGTCGGAGCCCGAACTGTTCAAGGGCTTACTGACCCTGCGGGTGGGCTATCTGATTTTGCTGTTGACGGGGGAACTGGCGCGGGAACAACACATTCCCCGCGATGAAGCCTACGATCGCCTCACCGCCCTCAGCCCCCATGAGGTCAAAACCCGCCTGCGCCAAGTGCTGGCCAGCTACAGCGGCCTCAACCGCACCCTGTTTAAGCAAGAGTCCCTCACGGCGAAGGCCAATGCCCCCATCACCTGGGGGGTGGTGCCCAAGGTGCTGCCCACCGCCCCCGATGACGCGGTGGACTGGTGGCGGCGGCGGCAGATCGATGGCGAACTCACCCGCCTCCCGGAGGATTTTTACCAAGATGTGTGGACCCTGCTGCAACATTGTCAGGGCATCGTGATTGGGGACAAGCTAGACCGCCGCAACCGCATTGACAGCGAGTTGGTGCTGGCGGAAATGACCCCCGGTGAGGCCAATTTTGCCCGCCGTTTAGAGCATTTGCTCAACAAAATCCACGCGCCAGAATACCGTCACCTAACGGTAGAGGCCCTGCGGGAACTGGCGGCGATTTTCACCGACAACCCCGATTTGGAGTTTGAAAACCACATCGTGCTGGATGTGCTGACGGGCCACGCCGTCCGCATCGCCTGGGTGGATGGTCACCCCGAACGGGTGGGGTGCTATGAGTCGCAAAAGGCGGCGGCTTGGCAGGCATTTTATGGGCGATCGCCCAAGGACTGCGCCCTCTACATCGCTAAGGCCCTGCAATTCTTGGTGGAATTGGCGGAGGCAGAGGAGGACGACACCGCTGATGTGGCCTAGGGTCGCGGGTGCATTGGGGCGATCGCCCCATTCCCTGACAATACGCTTGAACCCCCCGATCGCTTCCGGTATGATAGCCGCTGCGGGGAATGGTTCTAGGCGGGGAAAAGAGGAGCTGGTACCTCCTCAAATCCCCTAAACATCCCGCCTTACGACAGCTAAGACGAGATATCTGGGATCATTCTATGACCTGGCTTCTCCACTCAGCTTCAG
>JAQCHG010000052.1 GCA_027619675.1 Cyanobacteriota bacterium | reverse complement strand
TTCTGTTCTGCCCGAGCATAGAGATTAGACTGCTGAATCGCAATGCCCAACTGAGTTGCGAGCTGATAGAGTAAATGACCTTCCTTCTCTTGCCAGACCCTGGGACCACTACACTGATGCACAATCAGCAGCCCCCAGAGCTGGTCGCACACCATAATGGGGACGATGAGATTGGCTTGTACCTGTAGGCGTTGTAAAAATTTGAGGTGATTAGGATCTAATCCCGCTGCTTGGATGCTGTTGATGGCTTTAATGCCACCGCTTTTATAGTGGTCTAGGCATTTGCCTGGGAAGCAATCATCTGCCGCTTCCCCTAGGGTTGGCTGCCAAGGTGAGGTCACATCCTCAATAATGACCTGCCCGCGCCAATCGTCATTGAATTGATAGATAACCGCCCGATCGGTTTCAAACAGGGTGCGTACCTCACTGACGGCAGTCTGTAAGATGACGGGTAATTCTAGGGATTGGCGAATCTGGCCAGAGAGGCGGTTTAGCAACTCTTCCTGGGTCGCTAGCTCCCTGAATTTCGCCTCAGATTCCTTGAGGCGGCTTTCAGTTCGCTTGAGTTCCGTCACTTCACTAAAGGTACAGACGATTTGGGGTTTTGTCGCTTTAGAGAGGCACAGGGGAACGGCATTAAACAGCAGTGCTTTGGGTTCTTGCTGGCCAGGTTGAGAACTGTAGATGACTGTATTTTGAACTGATTCTCCAGCGGCAATTTTCTTCAGAACAGGCTGGAGGGATTGAAACAGCAGAGGATTTGCACTGTCAAAATAATTGATACTTTCGTCCTTTTCAGAGACTTGATCCCAGAATTTTTGGACCGCTTTTGAGCTAGAGAGATTTAACAACTCAAGGGCGGCATGATTTGAAATCTGCACCTCAGTATCATCCCCCAGCACCAATACCCCCACCTTCACCCCTTCTAGAATGGCCTGGAGAGATTCTTGACTTTCCTGGAGAACTTGGGCATAGATGACTTGGGCCGATAGGCGACGCTCAAAAAAGGCGGTCAGCAGCGCTAATCCTGAAACAATCAACGTGCCAATGCTGACGGCGGCTACCAGGGAAACGATATTGTCGGGGGGCTGCACTGTGGCGGCCAAAACCGTATTGGCGTCAGCGGTGAAGTGGGCGGCGGCCATCCCGGTGTAGTGCATGGTGGGAATGGCCGTCCCCATGACAATGGCCGCTAGGGGCTTTTTCCAGGTTTGATGGGGGGTGGTTTCTTCCCGGAGTTGAAAGGCCAAAAATAGCCCGGTAAAGGACACCGCGATCGCCACTAATATCGAGAGCCCAACCATCCACGGGGTGTAGTGCATCATCGCTGATGTCTGCATTGCTGCCATGCCCACATAGTGCATGGTGGCAATGCCCAACCCCATCAAAAGACTGCCCCCTAAAAGCTGCAACCAGCCCAGGGTAGGGCGGCTGACTAAGAAGAGGGCCAGCCCTGAGGCCACGATGGCGGGCACCATGGAACCGAGTACCGTTACAAAGTCGTAGGCGACGCGAACCGGTAGGCGAAAGGCCAACATGCCAATAAAGTGCATGGACCAAATGCCCACCCCCATGGCGGTGGCACCGCTAACGATCCAGCCAATTTGGGCACGGTTTTGGGTGGCATTGACGCGACCAGCCAAATCCAACGTTGTGTAGGAGGCCAGGATGGCGATCGCGATCGAAAGAATAACCAGTTCAGCGTTATAGGCTGTCGTTAATGCCTGATCCATACACCGGCGTTATCCACACAGCTAATAGCGATCGAGCAACAACATATCCATGGCATAGGGCAGTACACCAACTTGTGTCATCTCTCAAATCACGACCCTAGGCAGATAGTCAATGCTGAGCAAACTATTGATATCTTCCCCCTAGAATATACCCACCCACCCATTGGCCCCACCGTCTAAAGGTAGGGCTTGAGCGCCAAATCCAGAAACATTCTGGCGGTTAGTAATGGGTGCCTGTCTTGCGGTGATGCACAGCGGTTTTGCCCTCCGCCTGGAGCACTTGCCCAGCGGTGACGGTGGCATAGACCACCCAATGATCGCCACATTCCATGCGGTTGGCCACTTCGCATTCCAGATAGGCGATCGCCTCCTTCAGCACCGGACTCCCATTCTCAGCGGCGTCCGTTTCAATATCGGCAAAGCGGTCTTCCCCCGGCGCAAAGGGCTTGAGAAAATGCCTCATGGGTCCCAAATGCTGCCCTTCTTTGAGAATGTTGAGGGCAAAGGCACTGCCGGGGTACAGCAGGGATTCAATCGCCCGATCCTTAGCCACCGCCACCGTCAGCCCCGGCGGCGTAAAGGTAGCTTGGGACACCCAAGAGGCCAACATGGCGCTGCTCAATTCTTCCCGTTGGGTGGTGACCACACAGAGGGAGCCCACCAAGCGCCCCACCGCTTGCTCCACCGAGGTGGCGGGGGTGCGGGGAGCCTTAGCCCGCTTCACCTTTTTCAACGCCTGGGCAAAATCGGTGCCCACCTCTTCGCAATATTTGAGGGTGACCTCCGTGGGTTTAAATTTGACCCGAATCGGATCAAAGGCCAGGGAATAGCCGCCATCCTTGAGCTTATTCTCTAGCAGATCGATCGCCTCTCCACTCCAACCAAAGGAGCCGAAGACCCCCGCTAGCTGGTTTTTAGACGCGGTGGACAGTACCACCCCCAAAGCGGTTTGAATTTGGGTCGGGGCATGGCCCCCCAGGGTGGGGGAGCCGATTAGAAACCCAGCGGATTTTTCAATGGCGGTCTTGATCTCGTCGGGGTCAGCATATTCTGCATTGATGGACTCCACACTTACCCCCGCCTTGGTGATGCCCCGCGCCAAACTCTGGGCCACCGTGGCGGTGTTGCCATAGGCGGAGGCGTAAATCAAGGTGACAGACAACTCTTGGCCCCGCTGCTGCTGGCTCCATTGCCGATAGGACTGCACCGTTTCTCGGCTGCTGTAGGCGATCACCGGACCGTGGCCAGGGGCCACCATGCGCAGGGTCAGCCCCTCTAGGCGCTCTAGGGCTACGGTCACCTGGCGGGCATTGGGGGCCATCAAGCAGTCGAAGTAGTAGCGGCGATCCTCTAGGAGGTCGCCCCAGTTGAGGTCATAGACCGGGTTGTCACAGCGGTGGATGCCAAAGAATTTGTCGCTAAAGAGGACCTGGGTGTAGTCGTCGTAGGTCCACAGTCCATCGGGCCAGCGGGGGGTGGGCACGGGTAAAAACCGCAGTTGATGGCCCTGGCCCAAATCCAGGGTTTCCTCTGCCCCTTTAATCACTTGGTAGGCGGGCTGGGCATTCCCCAACAGGTCTTCTAATGCTTTGGCTGCTGGGTTAGAGCACACCACCGTGGCCTGGGGGGCTTTCTCTAACAGCACCTTGAGGGTTTCTACCCGGTTGGGGTTGATGTGGCCCAACACCACATAGTCCAAGTCGGTCGGGTCCACCTGCTCCGCCAAGCTGGTGAGAAAGGCATCGGTGAAGGAGCCGCCGGGGGGATCAATCAGGGCAAGGCGATCGCCCCGAATCAGATAGCTGTTGGCGGTGGTGCCCCGCTCCAAAGCGTATTCAATCTCAAACCGCAGGCGATTCCAACTGCGCGATCGCAGCACCTCAGTATCCGCTGCAATGGTCAGCACTTGAACGTCGCGGGGTGGCGTAGTGGCCATGACAGCTTCTCCCATGAAATGTCCGGTGGACTCCCTTCCATCCTATCTGGCCACCTTGCCCCCGTTGGCAGCTCCCACCAGAAAACCTGTCTAGGGTCGTCCTCAACCAAGGATGGATACCTAGCGGGTTCAGCCCTTACCATGCCTACTCTTGGCACCCGTCTAGGGGCTGTAACCGTTACAAGCAATGAGGACTTAGGACTTTGGCGATCATGGACGGCAGCTCCTAAACTTGCTGCCGCACCCATTGACGAAAGGCTACCTCTGCCGCCACTTCATCAGCTAGCGCAGTCTCTAGGAACCGAGACAAGTCCGCCTTTTGAACGATGGGAAACGTCAGTGAGTATGCTTGCTCCACATACCTCCCATCCTGCAACACCAGGATTTGCCAGGTCCCTGCCTGCAAGCGCCAAAATTCCGGTACCCCCAAACCGGCATAGAGGGCATTTTTATGGATATCAGTGTGGGTGATGTCCACCTCCACCACCAGATCTGGAGCCGGGTCAACGCTCAGATCCACCTCGTGATCCGCCACCCGCCCATAGTTCTGAATGTAATAGCCATTGTCCGGCTCGGCGCTCTTGAGTAAATCCTCTCGATCTAGGGTGGTAGACCCCATAGTTTTGACCTTGAGGCCCATCTCCACCACCAAAATGCGGATAAACAGTTCCACTAGGCGAACAATCCGCTCATGACCTTCCAGAGGCATGGTGATTTCTAAGACACCATCGTCATAGTTGAAACGCGCCCGAGTCCGTTCCGTCAGTAGCTGCCGGATCTGCTGAAACGCTGACCAGTCCAACGCTTGGAACGCCATGCGCTTTTCGCCAGTGGGTTTTGCTGGAGAATCCAGATACATGCAGTCAACCTGAACGGTTGCTCCCCATTTTAGAGGAGGGTATTCCCTCACAAAGAACCTAGTCCAGCGCGGCGTAAGTTTGCCAACCGTTTCCTTGGGTGGGGGAGATGGGGAGCATGGGAGATAGGGAGTCAGACGGTAGGGTTATTCGCGCCAAGCTCAATTAGTGGGTTATTCGGCCCGAGTATAGCTCTTCCTAGACCAATGCTTACACCTGTAAGCAGGACGTTTCAATTAAACGCAAGACGCCATAGATTGCGGTTGAGGAACGAAACCCAACACCCGCGTGGGTGACGCTATTGCTAACAACCCGTCCTACAGTTGAATCAGCCCAGCGGCTTAGCGGTAGCGCTTTGAGCTAGACCACAGGGCAGTAACAACCGTGGATTTCAGGCTTCAACCCACGCAACGGAGAGGGTTTTGAAATCATTTGAAAGCATCGGATGTAGTGCGGAATTAGTCTGCATCTACCGTCGTTGCATTCACATCAATGGTCTGCTGGGCGGCACTGCTCGGATCCTCGCCGCCCGCTTCAGACATGGGTTCCTCTGGAGTGAACCGTTGGGAGAGCCATTGGGTCAGGGCCGACACCATCAGCACAATTAGGGCTACATCATCGATCTGCCCCAACAGCGGCAGCAGATCGGGAGATAGATCAATGGGGCTGAGGATATAGGCCAAACTGGCCACCAGCACCCAGATGCCATAGCGGGGATGCAAGAGTAAGCGGCGATAGCCCTCTACTAAAAATCGTCCTGGCCAACCCATGGTGTCTCCCTTGCCTCGTTCCCTATTCCCTATGTCCGGGTTTCCCTGTCCCCAAGCCGCGATCGCCCACCAGGGCTATGCGCCCCTCCGGTTCCGCCGCCCATCTCCCCATCTCCCCATCTCCCCATCTCCCTTACCCAGGGAAACGGTATGCAAATTCACGCCACCCCGTCCTAAGTCGGGGTCTTTTGCAGGTCTGGCTGCTCCTCTGGCAAAATTGCCCCCTGTACCGGGCACACCTGTAGGCAGATGCCGCAGTCAATGCAGGTGGAGAAATCAATCCAGTACCAGTCGGTACCCTTTTCGTTTTTGCCCGGTCCCTCGTGAATACAGGCCACGGGACAGGCATCGACACAGTCCGCTACCCCTTCACAAACATTGGTCACAATCGTATGCGCCACGGTTCTCCTCCATAACCACAAATTGAGATGCCCAGCCCCTATCCTGAGAGGGGCGATCGCCCCTAAGCCCGCCCCTCAGCAGCCTCCCCCCCGTGGAGAGGGATTTAAGGTTGCGGCGTGAGACTCTGGCCCCTGTCGTTCGGCGTCAGCTCAGCCCCAGGGGAGGGCCAACGGTCTGCAAGCTTGCGCCCATCTGCCCTCGGGACCCCGGCCAGGGCATCCGTAACCTTAGTTTACAGTTTCAATTTCCGGGGTACCGTCTGCCCCCACCCAAGCAATGTGGCGAATGCGGCGGGCTTGGGCACGACTGCGGATATCCGCTGCCGCTGCCTCCGGTTCCAGATACAGCTCCACCCGCACCAGATTTGACCCCTGGCGGATCTTCTGAGCGTAGGCAAAGGCGGCGGTTGCCGCTTGGGGCTGGGTAGGCACCACTAACCAATCGCTGGCGGCAATGGCCTCCGGCAGCACCCCCGTGGGCAGTAGGGCCTGGTGCAGGATTTCTAGGTTAAACATGAAGCCAATGCCCGGGTAACTCTGCCCCTGGGGATGGAACACCCCCAACAGGTTGTCATAGCGGCCCCCCTGGCCCACCACCTGGCGACCCTGGGGGGTATCCACCACCACCTCAAACACGAGTCCTGTGTAGTAGTCAAAGGGCTGAATCAGGCTCAGATCTAAAATCACTGGGGGCTTAGGGCCAGGATCGGCGTGGAGAATTTCCACCAGGGCTTTCAGTTCCGTAACCATATCCCGCTGGGCTTGAACAAGGGGTAATTGGCTCACCGCTTGCAACACATCCCGAGGCTGCCCCCGCAGATCCATCAAGGTCAGGGCTAGGGTTTGCACGTCAGGGTCCAGATCCAGGGTTTCGATCTGGACCCGATCTAACCGGGCGATCGCGTCCCTCACCTGGGGCCGCACTGAGGGGGGGAAGCCTTCCAATAGAGAGCGGGTCAGGCCCGCATCCCCCACAATCACATGGCTGTTCTGGAGCTTCAGTTGCTCAAGGCAGTCGAGCAACAGCATCAGTGCTTCCCCATCGGCCAGGGTACCTCCCGTGCCTAGCAGTTCAACCCCCGCTTGGTAATACTCCTGCTGGTGCCCTTGGCTGCCCTGGCGAAACACATTAGCGGTGTAATAGAGCCGCTGGGGATAGCTCACCTGGGCCATGCGGGTAACCGCCGCGCGGGCAATGGAGGCGGTTAACTCGGGTCGCAGCCCTAAGGGTTGGGCGGCGACCCCCTGCAACTGCACCACCGTGGCGCGATCGATGGCCCCTCCGGCCATCAGGGTGTCCAGGTTTTCTACCGTAGAGGTGATGATGCGGTGGTAGCCCCACCGTTGAAACAGATCTTCGAGGCGATCTTCAATCCAATACTTTTGTGCAACATCCAGGGGTAAGAGATCCCTGGCCCCGGAGGGAGGATGATAGGCCATTTACTTGCGCTTGCCACCGAACAGACCAAACAGGCCGCCGCCCTTTGATTTGGCGTCGCCTTGACCCCCCTTTTGGGAGCCCTTGCCGGATTGGGATCCAGTTTTGCTCACCCGAGGCTCCAGCAGCTTGGCCAAGTTGTCCTTGGGGTCAATTTCCAGCGCCCGCTTCACGTGAATGCGGGCCATGGTGGATTGATTGGCCTTCAGGTACAAGTTTGCCAGGTAGCTGTGGCAACCCGCGTTGTTGGGATTGGACTGAATCGCTTCCCGCATCTCCAGAATCGCACGGGAGTAGTCCTGCTTAGCCTCAAATTCTTTGGCGCGGTTGAGGTAGCGCTCAATGATAGAGACCCGATGCTGTTTGGGAGAAACCGGGGCGGTGGGAGCCGCTGGGGGCGCAGCAGGGGCCGATCGCCCATTGCTGCTAGCTGCTGCCGCTGGCGGTGGTGGCGGGGCCGGGGCAGCGGCTCCACCGCCCCCTGCCGTGCGGGCCAAATAGGCCATATTTAACTCGCTGATTTGCCCTGTCACTGAGAGCACATCCGCTAAAGACTTGTATTGAGTCTCCGCCAATGCCTTGAGGCTGTTGTTGTAGGCCGCATCCACATTGCTAGTTTTCACCAGTTCCTTGGCGGGGTCAGATTCTAGGGGCAGGTTGTTGGCCTGTTGTTGCAGCTTTTGCCCCTGCATTTTCAGCACAATCTTGTACTCGGCGGCAGATTTATCTTGGGTGAGCTGCTCGTAAGCGGGGTTGACCATTTTGGAGAGCAGTTCGCTGGCCTTCTGTTTTTCTTCCGCTGTGGCACCGCTGAGGCTATCTGGGTGCAGTTTGCGGGCGATCTTGAGGTAGCGTTTGCGAATTTGCTTGGCATCCGCATCCAGGGCGACCCCTAAGATGGCGTGGTAATCCGTGAAGTCAAACTTAAATAGGCCCTGCTCAATCTTCAT
>JAQCHG010000051.1 GCA_027619675.1 Cyanobacteriota bacterium | reverse complement strand
GCACCGCCTCGATCAGCTCCCGCCCCGGCAGCGGCAGCCCCGGCCCCGGCCACAACCCCAGCGCCGGTGGCCGCCAGCACCTACTATGTGGTCACCAACTACACGGGCGATCCATCCCTGAACCAGGCGCGGCAGGTGGTGGGCGATGCCTATGTGCGCAACTTTCCCATCGGAGCCCGCATTCAGCTAGGGGCGTTTTCCTCTGAAGCGGATGCGGCAGCCCACGCCGATAATCTGGCCGCCCAGGGCATTAGCGCCGAGGTCTACAATCCCTAGCACTCTCCGGGGGAAATCACCGCCTCCCTGGTCACTCCATTCCCTCGCCCTAGGAAACGGTTGAAAAATTTACGCCCAACAGCACTCAGGCGCGTCATCGGGTCTCGGTGAACACTTTGCTGGGTCAGCCTTACCGCCCCCGTCCCTAACCTCTGGCTAGGGGTGGGATCGTTACGCCAGGTTGAACAATACGCCAGGTTGAACAATACGCCAGGTTGAACAATCAGGCGACGGGTTGGCAGGGATGGTGGCCCGGAGACAGTCGCCCGTCCATGGTGAGCGAGATCGCCCCGATCCTGGGCGAGGAAATCCCCTGCTATCTTGGCTAGCAGAGGCGCAATGGCATCAAGGGGAGTTGCAACACCATGGGTCTGTGGAAACGCCTAAGTCGCGCTGTTCGGGCCAACATCACCAGTTGGGTTCAAAATGCCGAGGATCCCGAACGGCTGCTGGATCAAGCGGTGGCCGACATGCAAGGAGATCTGATGCAGTTGAGACAGGCGGTGGCCCAGGCGATCGCGACCCAAAAGCGTACCGAACGTCAGTGTGATCAGTCCCGTACCCTGGCCCAGGAATATTACAACCGGGCGGAATTGGCCCTGCGCCAAGGGGACGAAAGCCGCGCTCGGGATGCCCTCTCCCAGCGGCAGGCCTACTTGGACACCGTGGCCACCCTAGAGGGGCATTTGCAGCAGCAAGCCGCCGTTGTGGGCCAGATGAAGGAAACCATGCGGGCGCTGGAGCGCAAAATTATGGACGCCCGCACCCGCCGGGATATGTATATTGCCCGTGCCCGTTCCGCTGCCGCCTCCCAGCGCTTGAACGAGATGATGGGACAGTTCGGTCCTGAGGGCAGTTGGGGGGCCTTTGACCGCATGGAGAACAAGGTGCTGGACCTGGAAGCCCAGGCAGCGGCCATGGCCGAACTCAACAATAGTGTGTATAGCAGCAGCCTAGAAGGCCGCTTTGCGGCGCTAGAGGGCAACGACAGCAGTGCCGTGGATACGGAATTAGCCACCCTCAAAGCCCATCTGCTCAAGTCCTCTGATCCGCCCCAGCAGAGCTAGGACCGTGCGGCGTAACGTTCCCAACCGTTTTCTCGGGTAAGGGAGCAGAGGGGAGAGGGAGCTAAGGGGAGGGTGACTGCCGCCGTACCTTGTCCTTCCGACCTGCGGCTCAGAAAGCCTGTCACGCTCAGGACGCAGACCCCTCTATCCCTACAGCGTTGCCAGGGGGTAAAGATGAGGCCATCGCTTGAATTAGGCTGATTGCGCTCTGACGGTATTTAACCCCAGTTCGGGATAAGTCGATGGAGGAGATGCCGTGACGCTCCACCCCAGAACATCCGTAGGGGCGCAGGGGTCTGCGCCCTGAAAATGTATCGGGCAACCGGATATCTGAGCCCAGTTTCGGGCGGGAATGCCACGGATTGCCGGGCGCAAACCCATAGCCCAAGGGGCATGGCTGCGCTAGTGCGCCCCTACAGGAACGGGATTGTCGCTTAACCCGAACTCAGGTTATTTAGCCATGGCTGGGGGTCAGAGGCGGGTACACCAGAAGGCTTTGGGGATGTGGGAACGCAGCACCCCATCGCGATAGCTGCCGCAACCGAGGGCAAAGGGGCCATATTGGCCGTGGACAAACCCAGGCTCTACCACTGCTGAGACCGTCTGGGTCTCCCCCCGAAGAAATCCCTGGGCTTGCTCAGGGTGGGTGAAATCCACGCGGTTTTGGGTGGCGGCGGGGCCAAAGCGTTGGAGAAAGGCGGTGGAGGGTTTCCAGCCATGGCGGGTGGGGCTGGCGATCGCCAAGCCCCAGGTTTGTAGGGGCGACAAGGCCGCTAAGGCCTCGACTGGGGCGGTACACAGCCACAGCCGCCGCCCCGTAAACCAACCGTGGGCATCCTTTAGCATTGCTGTCGGCAGCCCAAACCGCTGCCATAACCCAGGGATGGGGGTAGGGTAGGGCAGGCCAGGGGCTACCGTTTCCGGTTGAGGCGAAGCCATTGCCTCGCCCGCCTGCTCTCCATCCGGACCTGCCCCATGGCGGCGCAGGCGGGCCACAAAGAACCCCCCGCTGTTGTTGAAATGGGGCCAGTAGCGGTGGGCATGGGCCAAATCGGCCCGAAAGGTGTGACCCTGCCAGCGGGTGAGCCCTGGCTGGTGGCGCAGTTCCGGCAGGGTAAAGGGGATACAGGTGGCGCGATCGCCCAGCACCGTATCCAGCACCGCCTCGTTTTCCTCGGGGGCAAAGGTACAGGTGCTGTAGACCACGGTGCCCCCCGGCTTTACCCAGTGCAGGGCACGGTCCAAAAGCTGCTGTTGAACCCGGCGAATGCGCTGGCTGTAGTGGGGCCGCCAAGGGCGCGAGCGTTGGCGACGGCGTAGGGTGCCCTCACCGGAACAAGGGGCATCCACCAACACCCGATCAAACCAACCGGAGGGAAAGTCGGCGGTGCGGCCATCCCGCTGGGTGGTGACGAGGTTGGTCATGCCCAAGCGGTGGATGTGGCTACTGAGGCTGACCAGGCGACCCCCATCAAAATCATTGGCCACCACCAGCCCCCGTGGCCCCACCCGTGCCGCCATTTGCAGGGCTTTGCCCCCCGGAGCGGCACAGAGATCTAGAATTCGCTCCCCCGGTTGGGGATCCATGGCCGCCACCGCTGTCATGGCGATCGCCTCCTGCACGTAGTACCACCCAGCGGCATAGGGCAGGGTCTGGCCCGGTTGGGTCAACCCGTCACAGGTGTAGGCCCCGGGCAGCCCTGGTAAAGGTTGTAGGGCGAGGCCGCGCTCGGCAAAGTAGGCGGTGAGAACGTCCGGCACTGCCTTGAGGGGATTTGCCCAGAGGGTGAGGGGTTGGGGGGTGGCGACGCAGGCTAAAAAGGCGGCTGGATCGTCCAGTAACGAACGGTAGCGATCGACAGCGGAGTAAATTTGCGTACCCTGAAGGTCAGCGTTGCGGGTAGCCAATGGCGTCTTCCTCTTCTCCAGAAACCCTCCTCCAGTCGGCCCTGACCGCCCTGAAGCAAAAGGACTACGGGACGGCGATCGCCCACTTTTCCACGCTACAGCACCACGGCAACGCCTCCACCGCCCAGCGCTTAAAGGCCGAAATGGGGCTGGTGCGGGCCTATGTCGGTCAGGGGGAAACTGCGACGGCGATCGCCCTCTGTGAACGGCTGCGCCAACGCCCCCAAGCCCAGGTGCAAGATTGGGCCAGTCGCATGTTGACGACCCTCGCCTCCCCGTCGGAGGCTGCTCCTGACGCCAGCGGTTTCCATCCCCTAAATGCTGCCGGGGCGGGGGATGGAACTGGGTTTCGCCCCTTGACCAATGGGGAGCCAGGGGATGGAACTGGATTCCGACCCTTGGCCCCTGATGGATCGGGTCCCAGCGCTGCTTCCAGTGGCTTTCGACCGTTGCAGATATCCCAGGCGCAGCCCAGCCAGCGAGTACCCGCCCCAGGGACCTCCCCCAGCCCAGGGCAGCCCTCCCCAGGCCCTAGACCTCCCTCAACTCAGCCGCCCGATGCCGATCCGGCCCCGGCCCCCTCAACCGGATCGGCACCGGGGCCATCCCTCTTCCACTACGAAACCTTGAATCAGACCGGGGTGGCTGCCCCAGGGGCCACCAGTGCGGACAATCCCGCAGCGACAGCAGAATCTGCCGCCGTCACCACCCAGTTGCAGATCGATACCCAGCTTCAGCCGCTGGATGGACCTGAGGTGGCTACCCCCCCCGAGGCGGATCCCCCCTGGCAACTTCGGGGGGCGGGGCGGCTAGAACGGCTGCGATCGCTCAAGGAAAATCCGAGTCTCCTGCAACTGTGGGTGACCCAACTGGTCACCCTGGGGCTCAGCCTCGGGCTGATGGACTGGCTGCTGCACCGCAGTCTACGCCTCTCCCTGTCAGTACTGCGGCGCATGACCTGGCTGGTACCCCCCAACTGGCTGGGCTGGATGCTGCGGGACTACACCCTGCTCTTATTGGTGCTGTTAGGGGGGATATTACTGGCTTCCCCCTGGTTGTGGGACCGCCTGCTGGCAGAGGTTTATCAGCAGCAACCCCTGCCCATCCAAAAACTCAAAGGTACCCATCCAGAGACGGTGCGGACCCTACGGCGCATCTGCCAGCAGCGGGGCTGGCCCTTGCCCCACCTGCGATCGCTACCCGCCGATAGCCCCCTGATTTTCAGCTACGGTTGGCTGCCCCGCAACGCCCGCATTGTGGTCAGCCAGGGCTGGCTCGATCACCTTACGGACGAGGAAGCCACCACCCTTCTCAGTCGGGAACTGGCCCATATGCAGCAATGGACCTTGCCCCTAATGACCCTGCTGGGGACAGTGTTGCAGGGGTGCTACCAGGTCTATGTCCAGGTGGCCCGCTGGGGCGATCGCCAAACCTTCGGCCCCCTGCGGGCTAGCGGTGCGGTCATTGCAGCCCTGGCCTACGGCCTCTACTGGCTGTTGCGCAAACCCGCCTTGGCCCTGGCCCGCACCCGCACAACCTACAGCGATCGCCAAGCGGTGGCCTGGACGGGCAACCCCAATGGCCTCACCCGCGCCCTGATCAAAACCGCCGCCACCACCGCTGCATCGGTGGTCGATCAGGGCCACGTGCCCCCCCTGCTAGAAAGTGTGGACCTGCTCACCCCCCTGGGCTACCGCAGTGCCCTCACCCCCGGCAGCCTCTATGCCCACGGGTTCCTGCCCCAGGTCCTGAGTTGGGATTGGCAAAACCCCTACCGCCACTGGCTCACCTTAAACGATGCCCATCCCTTGCTGGGCGATCGCCTCGCCACCCTAGGCCGCTATGCCGCGCAGTGGGGCCTGGAACCGGAACTCCCCCTCGCCCCCCAGACGGCGCGGGTGCGGATGCGGACCAAAACGGACTTTTCTCAATATTGGTGGCCCTTCTTGATGCAAATTGCCCCCTACCTAGGGCTAGGGTTAGGGGGGGCGATCGCTTTGGGGATGTGGTTCATCGGCGGGCTCGTCAACCCCCTCGGGATATGGCAGATTAGCTGGTTTTACGGTGATCGCAGTTTGCTGTGGGGCAGCCTGTGGCTGGGGTTGGGCATCGGTACCCTGGTGCGGATCAATCGCTTTTTCCCCGACCTCAACCCCACCAAGACCCTCCGCAATGCCCAGGTGGAGCAACTGCTCAAAAATCCCATGGCCCTGCCCACCGACAGCGTCCCCGTCCAGATCCAGGGCACCCTGCTGGGCCGTCGCGGCATGGCCAACTGGCTCTGCCAAGACTTGTGGCTCAAAACCGACCGGGGCCTCCTGAAGCTGCACTTTCTCTCTAGTCTGGGGGTCGTAGGCAATCTGCTGATTCATCCAGGGCACCCCAGCCTGTTGGTGGGGCAGGCGGTGACCGCCTCCGGCTGGTTTCGGCGGGGGGCCTGTGCTTGGCTCGACCTAGAGAGCTTTATGCGTCCGGGGAAACGGCTCCTGCGCTCCAACCACCCGGTATGGTCGGCGGGGGTAGCCCTGGTCAGCTGTGGTTTGGGGATTTTGATTATCTTCCGGGGCGGGTAAGTAAAGAATCATTGCAGAGGCGATCGCGCTTGTGTTACATTCCGTTACAGAGTTCCAGTGCACCTAAGCGTGACTGACATCAGCAGGTCCAGTTCGGTCACTTGGCCCCAAGGGGTCCTAGGTATCAGGTTCTCCTACTCTCAACACAGCAAGTTATGCCAGCTAGCCCCCTGGGTTGGCTGGTTTTTGTATGACTTCTCGGAAAGAAACCACAAATTCTCTCTGTGGGGTCGGGTCACGCGTGTTAGTTTAATAAATGGTTTTGAGCTTGCATGGTTGATGCCGCTAACGGAGATTTTGCGCCCAGGCACGATTCTCAAGGGGCAATATATGCTTCACTGGCGGTCTCTAAGGCTTGAGTTCACTCTGAATCGCGCGTGCCGTGCTGGAACTAGGACGCTAATTGTCACTGGCTCGTTGGAGTGATTAATGACGATAGCTATTTAGAGTAGGGATGCGCCATTGCCATGGCAATGGGGTAAATTGTTGGGCCGCTTTTTGTGATCAAACCCCTGTTTAAGACACCATTGAGTTAGAGGTATCTGATTATGTCTGTACGAATCTACGTAGGCAATTTGCCCAAAGAAATCGAGCGGGAATCCCTAGAGGCAGTATTTTCAGAACACACGGAAGAAATCATTTCCGTTAAGCTCATCTCCGATCGCAAAACGGGTAAATGTCGCGGTTTTGGGTTTGTTACGGTCAAAACCGACGAGCAGGCGGATGCCATTGTGGAAAAATTCAATGGTTTTAGCCTTGAAGATACCGAGCTGAAGGTGGAGAAAGCCCTACCCCGCAGCAAGGGCAAAGAGGAAGAGAGCAGCAGTGATAGCGGTGCCCGTCGCAAGAGCAGTAAGCCTGCCAGCAACAAATCCTCTTCCGGTGGTCGCGCTGCCTTTAGCGATACGGAAACCGCCCAACCTGATCCTCGCTGGGCTCAAGACTTGGCCAAGCTGAAGGAAATGCTGGCGGCCCAAACCACCTCCTCTTAGCCCTAGGCATGGGGGGGCTGCCGCTCCCCCTTCCCAAGCAACGGTTGGCAACTTCATGCCCCCTGCAACAAGTCCATGGTGGAGGGGGTAATTAACCTAAACAGGGGTGCTGGCCTTAGAGCCTGCTTTTTAGGGTTGCCGAAGCGATAGATGTGATGGCTAGACTCCCTTGGGATTGCCCCCGACCTGCCAACGGCAGGTTTTTTTGTGGCCGCTGGAGGTGGGATTCTCGGGGTGGTTGCTGACCATCCGCGATCGCCCGCAGCCGGGTCAACACCGTCAGAAAGTCCAGCAACAGTCAGGGTTGAACCCGACGGTGGAGTTTTGGCACGTGGATAAACAGCCCCTGACATTGGGGTAGGTGGCGGGGCAGATCCCGCAGCAGATGGTAATAGAGGTGGTTGCACACATAGTCACCCGCATCCTTACTGATGTGAGTGAGGGCCAAGCCCCGTGTCAGGGTACTCAAATCCAAGCGCGTCTGGAGGCAGCGATCGCCCCGGCGACCAAATTGTTCGAGGGTGAGGTGAGATCGGGTTTCGGCCATACCGCAGCACACCACCAGAGCTGGGCGTAGCGCTAGGGCTTGAGCCATTACCTGGGCGGGGGCGAGGTCAAAGTGAACGGGTACCCCCCGCCGGATCACAACCCCCGCTGGGCAGTGGGGATGGGTGGCCACCAACGCCAGCAAATCGTCAGAACTGTTTGAGCGCTGATGGGCCTGCCAGGGGGCAAAGGCAGTGAGCAAAATCGATCTGGCCATTGTGAACCCAAGGCATCACCATCCCAGGACTGTACCAAACTTGAGCCTAAACCCGCTGATAGCGCCCCCCTGGCACTTGACTGACCAAGCCCATTAACTCCAACTGGGTCAGGGCACTCAGTACCTCCCCCGTGGTCAAATCGCCCACCTGGGTCACCACCACATCCAGGGATAGGGCTTCCCCCTGGAGGCATTGCCATACGGTTTGCAGGGGGGGCGGCAGGTCCGGCGGCGGCGCAGGGGCCGGGGCCGGGGACTGGGCAGCGGCCACAGGCATGGCCCCCAGGGCTTGCACCAGGGTGTCTTCCGCCAGCACCAGTTGCGCCCCCTGGTTGACTAACTCTAGACACCCCCGACAGCGGGGGTTATCGAGGGATCCGGGCAAGGCGTAGACATCCCGCCCATAGTCATTGGCCAAACGGGCAGTGATCAGCGCCCCTGACTTGGCTGGGGCCTCCGTGACGAGGGTAATGCGGCTGAGGCCGGCAATGATGCGATTGCGGCGGGGGAAGTGAGCCCGATCAGGGGGGGTACCGGGGGGGGGCTCACTGACCAAGAGGCCCC
>JAQCHG010000050.1 GCA_027619675.1 Cyanobacteriota bacterium | reverse complement strand
GGGACTTCCAAAATTAGTGGGTCATTCGTCATGCTCATTGCCATGACTGACAAGGGCAAACTACCCTGCTCCTGGGTTTAGCTCTGCTCTACCCACGCTACGCCCAATCCTTTCACAATGGCCCCCGTAGCGTGGGTTGAAGCATGAAACCCACGGTCTTTGTTGTCCTACTGTCAGACTCAGAGAACTGCAAACCCAGGCGGGAGGATCGGTCCGGAAATGGGGATGTTCGGACCAAGTGACCCACTAGTATTCTGCGGCGGAAGTTGGCTCCCTTGCCCCTTGGCTCCCCCACCCCAGGAAACGGTTGGCAAATTTACGTCGTGCGGTAAGGATGCTCCAGGGAACCTTGCCGGATAGATTTCTGGTTCACAAGTGCAAAATTGACAAACCCTCAGGGCGTAATTCGGGGCCAAAAGTCCCCTCTTGGCCCTTCCCCCCTCCGCTGGAGGAAACGGTGCGCAAGTTTGCGCTGTGCGGTGCTGGGGTGAGCCCCGATGCGATAATGGCGCTGATTCCCGCTGACTGACGTTTAATCGGTGCCATGGCTCCCAGCGACTCTTCCTCTGCGCTTCCTATGAAATCTTGGCTGCGGCTGATCAAACCCAAAGGCCAGGGGGCCAATATCTCGGTGGTGCTGATGCTGCTGGGGATTCTCATCACCGGGGCCTTCATCGCGATCGCCCTGCTGGCCCCGACCCTGCAAGCCTGGGGCGTCCTGCAAGATCCCACCACGGCCCTCAGTAACCCCATCCATGAGCCCCCTGGCGGGGCGCACCTGTTGGGCACTACCCGCCAGGGCTACGATGTCCTTTCCCGCGTTCTGTTTGGGACCCGCGCCGCCTGGCAGGTGGTGCTGCTGGCTACCGCCATGAGCGTGGTGGTGGGGGTGCCCTTAGGCATGGTTAGCGGTTACCTAGGGGGTCGTCTGGATCGGGCGCTGCTGTTTTTTATGGACACCATCTACACCCTGCCGGGGTTGCTGCTGTCGGTGACCCTGGCCTTTGTGGTGGGGCGGGGGGTGATCAACGCCGCTGTGGCCCTGAGCATCGCCTATGTGCCCCAGTATTACCGGGTGGTGCGTAACCACACCGTCAGTGTCAAAACGGAGTTGTTCATCGAAGCGGCCCAGGCCATGGGGGCCTCCACCTGGGATGTGCTGAGCCGCTACCTGTTTTTGAACGTGGTGCAGAGTGTGCCGGTGCTGTTTACCCTCAATGCCGCCGATGCCATTTTGGTGCTGGGGGGCTTGGGGTTCTTGGGGCTGGGGCTACCGGAGCAAACCCCGGAATGGGGGGCGGATATTCGCCAAGCCCTGGATGCGTTGCCCACGGGCATTTGGTGGACGGCCCTGTTTCCCGGTTTGGCCCTGACTTTGATGGTGACGGGGCTGTCCCTGGTGGGGGAAGGGTTGAACGAGTGGGTGAATCCCCTGCTGCGCCGCGAAAACTGGAAGTAGCGATTGCATGCCCATTGTTCACAACTGTTTTACCCCGTGCCCATTGCGCCAGACCTGCCCATGCCTGAAGCCAGTGCCCACACCCGCCAGGTGGCTGAGACCGCCTTTCATGCCTTTGCCCAGGGCTTGGCCACGGGCGCTTGGGAGCCATTTTTGGCCCTACTGAGGGATGATTTTCAGTTCTGGTTTCCTGCCGGGCCGTTTAAAGGGTGGCACCAGGGGCGGGATACGGCACGGGCATTTCTCACCCAGGTATCGCTGAAATTTCCCGAAGGGCTCCACCTCGATTGCCAGCAGGTGACCAGCAACGCCACCACGGTGGTATTTGAGGTGCGATCCCACGGTACGGTGCAGGGGCAACCCTACGAAAACCAGGCGGCGATCTCCTTTGACATTCAAGGAGACCAGGTCAGCGCCTATCGAGAATACCTGGGGGTGATCTTCCGCTTTGGAGAATAAATGGGGCGGTTTAGGGGGCTTAGGTATCGTAGTCCTACGGATAAGCTCCTAGCCTGGGAGGGCCTAATTTCAAGGAATTGCGTAGTTCTCTGGAAGTCAAATCACCCCCCCGATAACGACAATGAATTCAATTCTGGAGAACGCACGCAGGGATTTTCGCCAGCCCGCCGTAAGGGGGCAACTTTAGGGCGACTGGCACCCCTGCTAGGAAAGCGTCCTTACAGGTGAGTTGCCTGACCCTGGGGGCTTTATGGGGTCAGGCAATTTCTTTGGTGGGTATTTTGGGGCGGGTTGCCCCTGGTGAAGCCCCTGGTGATCCTTTGGCATCGCCATCCTCACGGCACCGGGAAGCCCCTGGACGGTTCCCGCCTGGAGGCGCTGAGGGATGTCCCAGGGGTGGCCCCTACAGGATTTTATCTAAGCCGTAGATCAGCGACTTTAGGGGCAGAATGCGGCGAATGCACAGCAACACCCCCGGCATAAAGGAGGCGCGATCGCTGGTGTCATGGCGCAGGGTGTACAGTTGCCCCGGTGCCCCAAACAGCACCTCCTGGTGGGCGATCAGCCCAGGTAAGCGGACGCTGTGGATGCGGACGCCGTCGGCGGTGGCGCTGCCCCGTGCCCCCGGCAGTTTTTCCGTCTCCTCCACCTCGGGGGCGTTGTAGGTCTTTTTCAGTTCCTCCAACATTTGGGCGGTTTGCACAGCGGTGCCGCTGGGGGCGTCGGCCTTTTGGTTGTGGTGCAGTTCAATGATTTCCACATGCTCAAAGTATTGGGCCGCCTGCACCGCCGCCTGCTGCATCAACACCACCCCAATGGAAAAGTTGGGGATGATCAGGCAGCCGATGCTGGCTTTATCCGCAAACTCCGCCAGGTCTTGAATTTGCTCAACGCTGAGGCCAGTGGTGCCCACCACGGGACGCACCCCATAGGCGATCGCCGCCCGCACCGACTCATACACCGCATCGGGATGGGTAAAGTCCACCATCACCGCCAGTCCTTCGCTTTGGGCCATGACCAGGGCGGCTTCTAGGTCAGCGGTGATGGGAATCTCTAAAGGCCCGCAGCCCACCACTTCCCCAATGTCCTGCCCTTGAACGGCAGGATTTTTGTCGATCGCCCCCACCAGCGTCATGTCCTTAGCCTGGGCCACCACCTTGATCACTTCGCGGCCCATTTTGCCGCAGGCCCCATTTACCACGACGGGAATTGTGGATTGTGCTGCCATAGTCTCTCCCTAGTTGAACCTTTCTAGTTTCCTGTTCTAGCGAAACCCTTGCCAACCCCCAGCTTGAGCACCCGATTGAGGCACTGGGCTACTTGTCCTGGCTGATGGTTGGAGTGGTGCGAGATAGGATGGGGCCAGGACGACCCGCCAGGAAGCTCGTCATGCCTCTGACAGACCTTTAGAAATTGTTTACAATCTGAGGCAACGTTCCCTTCATCCCGAAGGGGCTGAGGGGGCTTGGACTCTCGACTGAGACTCAGTTCACCCTCAAGTAGTCGTCCGTTTGATCGTCATCGCATAGAGCCAGTGCCGCCGGGTGCCGACCCGCCACCTGTGGGCTGCCTCGTCTGTGTACGCACCTATATTGAGGTAACAGACAGGCTATGGAACTCCTAGGCCGCGACCATCCTATTCAAATTGTTTCCCCTCCCCCCGTTGATCCTGGCAGTGGCGCATTATCCCCACCGCCTGTCGCCAAGGTTTTGGTGGTGGAAGATGATGCCGACAATCTCACTCTGGCTCGCTACGTAGTAGAAGACACGGGCCATCAAGTGTTGTTGGCCACCACTGGAGCCGAGGCGATCGCCCATCTCCACCAACACACCGTTACCCTGGTGCTGATGGATATCCTGCTGCCCGACCTGGATGGGTTCGCCCTGTTGAGTAAACTGCGCCAAGGGGGGCATAACCGCACCGTTCCGGTCATTGCCGTTACCGCCTTAACCCAGGTCGCCATGCGCCAACAGATTCTGGCGGCGGACTTTGACGGCTACCTGCCCAAGCCCTACGGCATTGATGCGTTGGAGACCTTGATCCGCCACTACTGTGGGCATCTGGTGTAAGGCCAGCGCTTGGGGGCACGCCCTTAGCCATCGTCCATGGCAGTCCCAACCACCCTGGCCCCTCCGCCCCCCTGTTTCAGAAGGCGGTAGAACACTTGGGCAATCTTGACGCTGTACGGTCCCCGTGGACTCTCTGCCTCAAGTTTTCCAGGACTCAGTTTCCCCGGCCTACTTCACTAAAGGCTGCTTGTATTGGGGGATCGCCTCTGGGTTACGGACGGCGGGGGCGTGCTCCAAAATCACGATCATGCCCGATCGCCCCGTCTCTGAGGTGGCATCACTGAGCAAATCCTTGATTTTGACCTGCAAGATATCCTCCAGCAGGGCCTTTAACTGGGGCTGTACGAGGCGTTCTAGGCGACTGCGCACGGTGCTGGCCAAGTCTTCATAACCGTTCCCCTTGAGGAGGGTCTCCGGTTGGGTGAAGGCATCTTCCATGACAATGGCTAGGGCCTTGTCAAACAGTTGGCAGGTCACCTTTGCGGGTTGATGTTCCAGTTGCTTTTTGTAAAAAGCCCGGATCTGTTGGGAGAGTTGTCGCTGCAATTCTCCCAAAGTTGGCAGAGCGGAGGCGGTAGGGTCAGGAATATTGGCGTTAGCCATGGGGTCAACGTCGGCAAACAACAGACCGCCCCAAACAAGCAGAGCGGTCAGCGTGCATCCGCCTCTGGTTGCCTGGGGCCGTGTGTTGACGGGGAGCGGTCGCCCCCTGCAACACAAATCACAGATTGAGTATTTCACAGGGTAAAATCGCTGGCTTCCCCCCCATGGCAGACATGGCATCTAACCTTCGGCAGAGATGGCAGCGGCACGGGTAGGCCGCGTCAACGACGAACCCCTGACGAGGCAAGCAGGACCATGCCCGCTCTACTGCGTCAGGCTAGGGGCGCAAATCCTTTGGCATCCAGGTTGTCCAGGGTTGAT
Organism: Cyanobacteriota bacterium; assembly: GCA_027619675.1. Lineage (GTDB taxonomy): Bacteria > Cyanobacteriota > Cyanobacteriia > Phormidesmidales > Phormidesmidaceae > PCC-6406. The sequence goes on along the minus strand of JAQCHG010000050.1, from coordinate 3,243 downwards.
GGCCCCAGGCTTCTAGCCAAAGGTGCGGCCATTCCAGCCCCACATGGCCCCTTGGGCATCGGCAAACTCGATGTAGGTGCGGTCTTTGGGAATGCCCAGGGCCGCTTCGATTTTGCTGCAAAAGTCTTGGCTCATGGGTTTGGTTTTGCTGCCCATGGTGCCAACGCTTTTGATCTCGATGTAGCAGGTGGGCTCGGTACTACCGCCAAAGGTCATGGGGATGTCTCCCTCAAAGGCCGTCATCACATAGGACTCGGGTTTGCCCAGGTGGCTGGCCAGACTACTGGAAAGTTCTTTCAACAGGGTTTCCACCTCGGTTTTAGCGGGGGTGGAGAGGGAGGTTTGCACTTTGATCAAAGGCATGGTTAGTTTCCAAACGATCAGGTCAACAAGCGATCAGGTCAACAAGGGTGCCAGCACTGCATGGGGGATATGGGCGAACGGTTTTCTGGGGCAGGCAGCGGTGGGGGCGGACGGTAGGACCACGCGGCCTACATTTATCCACGGTTTCTTGGGGTGGGGGAGCGGCACTCGGCTACTGGCTGGTCTGGATGACGGTCCCTGGGGTTTGGGGATCAGCCATGGCGGGCGAGGGCCTGGGCTGCGAGGGCTAAGGCTCCGATGATGCCAGCGCGATCGCCCAATTTCGGGGGCATGATATAGCCCGCCTCTGTTGCTAGCAACTGGGGAATCGCCCCATAGCCTTGGAGTTTGGCCTGCAACCGCTGACGAATGGCGGGAAACAGGGCCGATTGGGCCATCACCCCACCCCCCAGCAAAATCCGTTGGGGGGACAGCACCAGGGTAAAGGTCATCAGGGCACTGGCCAGGTAGTCGGCCTGCAAGGCCCAAGCCGGATGGTCAGGGGGCAGGGTGTCGGCGGGCTGCCCCCAGCGTTGGGCGATCGCCACCCCTGAGGCCAAGCCCTCTAAACAATTGCCGTGGAAGGGACAACACCCAGGGAACGGATCGGCAATGGGGTCCTGGGGCAAGAGCAGATGGCCCATCTCTGGATGCAGTCGCCCGTGGAGGAGATCCCCATTCACCACTGCCCCACCGCCAATGCCCGTGCCCACCGTCAGGTACAGCAATGTATCTAACCCTTGGCCATGGCCCCAGCGGTGTTCCCCCAGGGCGGCAGCATTGACATCGGTGTCAAAGCCAATGGGCACAGAAAAGTGCTGCTCCAGGGTGCCCACTAGGTCCACCTGGGACCAGTGGGGCTTTGGGGTATTCAGCAGGTAGCCAAATTGGTCGGATTGGGGCCGGGGATCTACGGGGCCAAAGGAGCCTATACCGATCGCCGCCAAGGCCCCCTGGCTGGCCTGTTGGGCGGCAAACCAATCCACCACCGCCCCTAGGGTTGCCCCTGGGGTGGTGGTGGGGATGCGGGTCATGGCCCGCAGGTCTAGCGGCCCGGTGCCCACGGCACAGACAAACTTGGTGCCCCCGGCTTCGATCGCCCCCAATAGCGCCATGGTTCCTTCCCGTCAGCCCAGGGGCCAATTACTGCACCGATGTCAGGGCATCCTTGAGGGCATACACCACCCGTTCCTGGGCCTCAGCGGTCAGTTCTGGGAACATCGGCAGGGACAGGACCTGCTGGGCCACCAATTCCGACTGGGGCAGGCTGCCCTCGCTGTAGTTGAGATCGGCATAAACGGGCTGGCGGTGCAGAGGCAGGGGATAGTACACCATGGAACTCACCCCCTGATCCGCCAGGTGTTGGCGGACGCGATCGCGCCATTCTCCCCCCTTCGTGGCCACCGCCTCTAGGCGCACGGTGTATTGGTTCCACACACTGCGGCCCTGGGCTGGGGCGGTGGGGGCAACCACGCCGGGAATGTTGGCCAGTAGTTCCCCATAGCGATCAGCCACCTGCTGGCGGCCCGCATTCCAGCCATCCAAATGGCGCAGTTTGATTTGCAAAATGGCGGCCTGCACCGCATCCAGACGGCTATTAACGCCAATGGCCTCATGGAAATAGCGCACCCGACTGCCATGCTCCCGCAACATGCGGCAGGTGGCGGCTACGTCGGGGTCGTTGGTGGTGAGGGCACCGCCATCACCGCAGGCCCCCAAATTTTTCGTCGGGAAGAAGCTAAAGCAACCGATGTGACCGATCGCCCCAACTTTGCGATCGCCCCACATCGCCCCGGTGGCCTGGGCACAATCCTCAATCACAGGCACACCCTGGCGCTGGGCGATCGCCATCACCTGATCCATATCCACCGGACGACCAAAGAGGTGGACGGGCATGATCGCCTTGGTGCGGGGGGTAATGGCCGCCGCTAGGTGGTCTAAATCCAGATTAAAGGTGGCAGGATCAATGTCCACAAACACTGGGGTGGCCCCCACGGCACTGATCACCTCCGCCGTGGCGATGAAGGTAAATGGCGACGTGACCACCTCATCCCCTGGCCCAATGGCGAGGGCACGCAGGGCCAAATACAGCGCATCGGTGCCAGAGTTACAGGCAACACATTCCCCCGTGCCGACATAGTCACCAAAGGCCCCAGCAAACTCATCCACAATGGGGCCGTTAATGTAGCGTCCGGAGGCCAGCACCTCATTCACCGCAGCGGACACATCGGCTTCAATAGACCGATACTGCTCGGTCAGGTCAAGGGGGGGAATTGTATTCACTCGCTCAACACCAAAAGAAAGCGACAGCGTATCAATCCGTAGTCTAGAAGGAAATTGAACCCCCGTCAGGGTGACGGCGGGTTGGGGCTTCGTGGCGGTTACGGACTGGTGTCTATTCTCCCACTGCGGGGGGCCTCAGCCATGGCGGATAGCGGTCTGCTGGGGGCTGATATTTCCCGGTCCCTAGGGGGTGGTCAATCCTGACTGGTGGGCCAGAGGGCGATCCGGCAAGGCTTCCTGGAACGCCCTAAGGGGGCATTTGACCCGGACATCGCTATTCCTGGAACGTTTCTGAATCGCTAACCACAGTCGTTAGAGGCGATAAGTAATGGCCATGGGCATGGCAAACGACCCCCTAGAACAAACTCAACTGGCTGGGGGCGGGGGTAATCTCATCCCACGGTAAAGGGGGCAACGTGGGCATGGCCCCCTGGAGATGGTCGTAGAAATGGCGGGCGATCGCGGGGGGCTGGGCCTCATCGGGGCAGTGGATGAACAAATAGGTGTCGATGCCCTGGGTGATCCAGTCCCGTAGGCGGGGCACCCAGCCCTCGATGTAGGGTTCATTGCTGGGGCGATGGGGGTGGCTGATGTAGC
>JAQCHG010000049.1 GCA_027619675.1 Cyanobacteriota bacterium | reverse complement strand
AGCATTATTTTTTATCAATTCTTCTTTAAAAAACCACTCAACTAAATCTGAAAGTGCTGGTAGTTTACTATTAAAATTCAGATCTTTGATACTTTCACTTACTTGTATCAGTGGCAAACTGCCTAAATAGGGCATTCCTACATAGCTATCGAATATCTTTTCCTGTTTACCCTGCCATACCCCCGGATAAAACTGAATGCCAACATAGTGAAATGATTTTCCAAGGTTTAATACTTCAGGTTTGGTACGAAGTGCAGTTACTCCTGCTATGTCCGTTTCAACTTGGTTGAACAGAATGTTCACGCAAGCATCGGGTAATGCGTGGTAGTGAAAATCATCTAGCAAATTAGTGATTGTTTTAAGTTCCCAAAAGCAGTGTACCAATTCCGCGAGGTTGCTGGGAGGCTGTGCTTCTGAGTACTGTACCGACCGAACTGATTTATCTATACCATCCTGTATGGGGCTGTACATCGGAACTAGCCTCATGAGTTCTAACTCCTTATTAGAGGGAGACTTTCCGCCTAATACCCGTATGCGGGATCTTAGGTGGAAGTCTGTCCGCCTAAAAACCCTTGGGGGGATCTTGGGTGGAGGAAACTCAGCCTAAATACCGGATGTGGGATCTTGGGTGGAATGACTCAGTATAACCACCCCTACCGATAGGGTCTCCCAGCAACGTTCAAACAAGCATCATAATGATATATCTTTTATTCAAATACTCGTTTGAACGTTTGGGTAAAAACAATGGCCGATCGCTGTTGTCAGCACAAAGCTGAGGCTCTGGCTCACCTCAAGCAGCGCCAAGCTCGGGTGCTTTGGGCCGTGTTAGCCATCAACCTGGTGATGTTTGTCGTCGAGTTTGGGGCGGGGCTGCGGGCGGCTTCCCTGTCACTGACGGGGGACTCTTTGGATATGCTGGGCGACGCCTTGGTCTATGGCACCAGCCTGTATGTGATTCATCGCAGCGCCAAAGCTCAGGCGGGGGCGGCCCTGCTGAAGGGGGTGATCATGTTTGGCTTTGCGATCGCCGTCTTTGCCCGTGCCATCTATCAATTTGTTGCCGGGGCGACCCCCACCGCAGACATCATGGGGGTCATTGGCTTGTTAGCGCTAGCGGCCAACCTAGTTTGTCTGGCCCTGCTCACCCGTCACCGCCAAGACAACCTAAACATGTCGTCCGTTTGGCTCTGCTCCCGCAATGACATCATTGCCAACACCTCCGTTGTGGGGGCAGCCGGGGTGGTCTGGTTAACCCAATCTCCCCTGCCGGATTTGTTGGTCGGTCTGCTGCTCACCGTCGTGTTTGCCCGCTCCGCCGGAACCGTGTTGTCCCAATCTTGGCGGGCGATCGCATCCGCCTCAACCTGACACCCCAGCCCCCACACCACCATCCTGGGTTGACAGCACCTAGGCGATCAGAAAAGTCGCCGCCAGCGGCATCGGGCCTCGCTGAGCAATGGATGACGTGCCCTAAAAAACTTGCAGGCTGGCGATCGCCTGCAACAGTGCAGGGACCACCGTCGGTGGCCAAGCCCCTTCCCCCCGGCGGCCCGTCAACAGCAGCAGCCGCAACTGATAGTGGTGGGGATAGCCTTCCGCCTCCAGCCAAATGCGTTCACTTTCTGCCTCGCAGGCAATGCGCTCTTCCGTCATTAGCTCCGTCGCCATGGCGGTTAGGGTGTCCGCCAGTTGTCGGGCGAGGCGACAGAAATCCTCAAATTCCTCGGGGGTTAGCTCTAAGGCCCAATCGGCCCCCGCCACCAACCCTTGAAACTGAATGGCGTCCGGGTTCCAACCCAGACGCCATCCGTCGCCTTCTTTCACTTGCCGTGCCATCGCTGCTGTCGCTGGGGCCTGGGGCGATCGCTACTCGCCCAAAATTTCCGGCTGGGTCAACTCATCAGACATTTCGATGATGGCCCGCAGCACTGGCTTCATGCGGGGATCATCCAGGGCTTCAAATTCCTCATAGCGGCGACGCTGGGCGCGGTTCGCCACCTGCACCGTGATCCGGTAGCGGTTAGAGGCGGCCCGCACCAAATCCTCCGTGCGCCGCATCAACTGCTGATTTTCAAAGGGGGAAGAAGACCGCAACATAAAGCTCACTTCGCCGGAAAGAGTCCAGCCCATTGTAACTGTCCAGGCTTGGGTAACCAATCACCCAAGCACCCAGCATACCAAACGGAACCGACCCAAGCCGTCCCCGAATGCCTGTGGGCCGTCCCCGAATGCCTGTGGGCCATCAACCCGTTGCCTAGATCAGGGCGGGCAGCGGGGCCATGGCTGCCGCCACCGCACCCTTGCTCCCCCGCCCTGTCTACTGTAGACCTTAAATCAATCCCTCTAAGGACAGAAATTTAGAAATCTTACCCCAAGTAAAAAATTGAAAAGCTCCCTTGGGAATGGTAGAGTCCCATGCATACGGATACAGGCCAGTCTTCCGCTATAAAGCTGCATCCGTTGATACCTGTAGAGGCCCTTTGGTGCATGGCAGCCACGCTTTCCCATCGACTTGCTTCGTCAGCCTCCATCACAGCGGTTCACCACAAGCGCATTGTGGCGATCGGCGACAGCCTGATCTATGGCTACGGTGACCCCGAGAACGCCTGCGCCGCCGCTGGCTCCAGCCCGAGACACCGGGCCATGCCCTCTATAACTTGGGGGTGCGGGGGGATTGTGTGCAGCGGGTGGCCCAACGCTTGGGGCAAGAATTTTCTAACCGGGGGGAACTGCGCAACCGCCTCCCCGATGCGGTGGTGCTGTCGGTGGGGGTGAATGACTCGGCCCGCGTGGGCAAGCCCGACGGGCGACCCTACACCGACTTGGATCAGTTTGCCACCCACATGGGGGCGCTGCTGGACCAGGCGCGATCGCTGGGTCCCGTGGTGTTCATCGGCATGGTGCCCATCATCCCTGAGCAGATGCCCTTTGCCGAGATCCTGTTCTACAGCCATGGGGATCAGCAGCGCTACCGGGATGTGACCCGCGCCGCCTGCCAACAGCGGCAGATTCCCTACCTAGATGTGTTGGATCTGTGGCTCAGCCGGGGCGATGCCTGGTGGCGGTCCCGCCTCTGTAGCGACGGCCTCCATCCCAACGTAGCGGGCTATCGATCGCTGCTGGCGGATATTACGGCATGGTCTGCCTTCCAATCTCTGCTATAACGGGCAATCGGTGAATCCGTAGTTTGCTGTTATGGCCACTGCCACGCTCCTGATTTCCTGCCCCGACCAGCAAGGGTTGGTGGCCAAAATTGCCAACTTTATCTACGCCAATGGCGGCAATATTGTCCATGCTGACCAGCATCGGGATGAGGCCTCGGGGCTGTTTCTCTCCCGCATTGAGTGGCAGTTGGCGGGGTTTAATTTGCCGCCGGACCTAATTGGGCCAGCCTTTAACGCGATCGCCCAACCCCTGGGGGCCACCTGGCACCTGCACTTTTCAGCAGCGGTGCCCCGGTTGGCCATTTGGGTGAGTCGCCAAGATCACTGTTTATTAGATTTGCTGTGGCGGCATCGGGCGCGGGAATTTAATGCCGAAATTCCCCTGATCATGAGCAACCATCCCCAGTTAGAAGCCATCGCCCAACAATTCGCCATTGACTACCACCACATCCCCCTCAAAGGGGAAGACAAAGGGGCACGGGAAGCCCAACAATTGGCCCTGCTCAAGGACTACAGGATTGATTTGGTGGTGTTGGCGAAATACATGCAAATCCTCAGCCCCGAGTTTATTCGCCAGTTCCCCAAGGTGATCAACATTCACCATTCCTTTTTGCCCGCCTTTGTGGGGGCGCAACCCTACCACCGCGCCCACGAGCGGGGGGTCAAAATCATCGGGGCCACCGCCCACTACGTGACGGAGGACTTAGATGCTGGCCCCATCATTGAGCAGGACGTGGTGCGCGTTAGCCACCGGGATGGGGTGGCGGACCTGATCCGCAAAGGTAAGGATTTGGAACGCATGGTGCTGGCGCGGGCGGTGCGCCTGCACTTGCAAAACCGGATTTTGGTCTATGGCAATCGCACGGTGGTCTTTGCTTAACCCCCCCGAAAACACCCCTAGGATCACGGCCAAGGGCATGGAAAAAATTCGGTTATGGGACCCGTGTCAATTTTAATTTTTTGTAATACACTGTTCGGACTAACGGTGTTCCTTGACTAATGACCACGGTTCAACTCGATTATTTAATAGCGTTTCTAGAGACGGATTTGGCCCTACCCAGCGACGCGATCGCCCTAGGGCTGCAACGCACCCAAGAAACCCCCAACTTGCTGCCCATTGTGCTGTGGCAGTATGGCGTCGTCAGCACGGCAGAACTGGATCGCATTTTTGAATGGATGGAGCAGCGCCCCGTCCCTGCCCTGCCCGCATTGGTGTAGGGCCGCGCCGCCGCCTTAGCCATCCGCTCCCCTATTCAGCAATTTCCTCCACGGGGACTAAAAAGCACCCGGCGATGCGCCAATCCCCAGAGGCTTGGCACTGCATCAAGTACACCGCCTTCACCACTTGGCCATCCTGGGCCATCAGCAAAACCGTTTGGGCGGGAAAGCCCTGCATGGTGGTCAACTCGCTGAAAATCACCCCTCGGGGACGATAGACCACGGGGTATGAAGACCGCACCATGGCCATAAAGTTGGCGACGGTTTTGAACTGCTGACGAATGGCGGGGGCGGCGTAGTGGAACGCCTGTAACCCGTCATCGGCTTGAAAGGCGTCTAGCTGAGCGGTAATGACGCTGCGAATGGCATCCCGATCAGCTGGCGAGAGATCCATGGGGCGGGCCTCCTGGGCGACTATCACTCCATGCAGGGGTTATAGCAAGTTGTTTCTGGCATGAGAGTCGGCTTCGCTACAGCCTCAGGGCAGCGGATACACTCTGGCGCTGGTGATGCCCGACCGTCCGGTCCCCAGCCCCATGGCCTGGGATGGTCCGCCGTCCTAATTCAACGCAATTTCCAACAGCGACAGATCATCGGTAAAGGTGTCCTGGGCGTTACGCTGGCTCACCTCCGCCAGAATATTGTCAATGCTGTCCTGTTGCGGCACCTGGGCCAGGATGTCAATGAAGCCATCCAACCCCAGCAGGGTTTGGTCGGCCTGGGCGATTTCATAAATGCCGTCACTAAACAGATAGAGGCGGCTGTTAGGGGGCACCAAGCACCGCTGCCATTTGTAGGTGGCCTCTGGCAACATGCCAATGGGCATACCGGAGGTGCGTAGACGCTCAATGGTGGTGTCGGCGGTGGACTGGCCTGAAATCAAAACGGCGGGGGGATGTCCGGCGCTGGCGTAAAGCAGTTGGCGGTTAGCCCGGTTATAGACGCCGTACCAGATGGTGAAATATTTTTCGTTCTGGTCGTTCATGGGGAAGGTCTCGTTGAGGGCTTTGAGCACCTTCTCGGGGCGGTAGAAATTTACGTCCGGCAGGGACTGCGATCGCAGCACATTCAGCACAGAGGTGGACAGCAGCGCTGACCCCAGACCATGGCCCGACACATCCAGCAGGTAGATCACCAAATAGTCTGGATCCAGCCAGTAGTAGTCAAAACAGTCGCCCCCCAGCAGGCGGGAGGGGATAAAGCGCGAGCAAATCTGCACCTGATGCTGGCGATCGTCGGACGGTAGCAGCGATCGCACATAGGCTTCCGCCTCAGACAGTTCCGCCTCTAGCAGTTGCTTTTGGGCCTGTAAGTCCCGCGTTAATTGCCACATGCGAATACCAGAGCGAATCCGGGCCTTCAACTCCACCGGATCGAGGGGTTTCAGCAGAAGATCATCGGCCCCCAAATCCAACGCCTTGGTGCGTTGGGCGCTACTCTGGCGGGCGGCCAACATAAAACAGAGGGTGGTGGAAAGGCGGGGAGTTTCGTGGATGTGCTGGCACAGGTCCAACCCTGAGACGGTGCCGGGGAGATCCCACTCGCAGATCACCATGGCGGGTTGGGCATCAGCAAGATGCTTGAGGGCGGCGGTGCCGTCTGCCACCCACTGCACCCCATAGCCCTCTGCGGTGAGGACCGCCTCTAAGGTCCGACGACTGGTGGGATCTACGCCAATCACAAGTATTTGCGTCATATCGATATATCGATAGGGGGTTGAACAGGCGATCGCCAGCAAGTGGAAAAGCGTTAAGCTGTCCCGGTTACGGGGGTAGGCAACCGCCAGGGGTCACCAGGGCCATCATCGGCACCAGCATTCAGAGTACTCCGCTGGTTTGGGGCTAGCACCCCACAGGCGCAACAATTAACAGCCAATCCCGATCTGGCGATCGCGGCCACCCTAGCCAGCCAGGGGAACCGGGGGGGGCCGGGGGCTCCACCGATCGAGGGGATAGATGCCAAGCCCTACCGCCTGCCGTGCCGACTGTGGGTTAGGGTGCCCAAGGCCGTGGACGCACTAATGGCATGGCCGTGAAGATTGTTGCTGCCACTACCTCTAGCGCCGATGGCCTTTGTTATTACAAGGGGAGTATGCGTTGCCTATTGTCCCTTGTTTGCCCTCGGGCCTGACCCCATGGATGTTGCGAGTTGTACCCTGCCCACCAGTTGTGTGGTGCCCGTGATCAAATCTCCTGGAGATTATCAAGCCTTTCGCATCAGCCCCCAAGACACCAACCGCTTGGCCCTGGTCTTTGACCCCGTCATCGCCAACATGTCCCTCACCTACTGTGTGGAAATTTTTGACGTGGGGGGCAAAACGCCCCCCAACCGCCATCAAATTGCGGTGGAAATGTTCTTTGTGCTGAAGGGCACGGGGCGAGCCACCTGTGACGGCAAAACGGTGGATATCCAGGCTGGAGACAGCATTTTGGTGCCCCCCAATGGGGTCCATGTGATTGAAAACACGGGCACTACCCGCCTCTATGCCCTGTGCATCATGGTGCCCAATGAAGACTTTGCCGAGTTGATTCGCAGCGGCGTCCCAGTGGAGTTGGATGCGGAGGATCTGGCGGTGCTGCAACGCCGGGATCGCCTCGCGGCGGTGGCCTCCTAAGGCCCAGGGGCATCGGTGGGGGAAGGCGGAATCGGTGGTGGCGTCGGGCGTCCCTCGCCCCAAGAGCGACTATCCACTGCCAGATTTACGCCGCACACCATTCGGGAAAGGGTAGGAGAAAAACATGGTGGCGCTGAAACCGAAACAGGTGGCCAGTATGGTCACGCGGGATGGGGTGCGCTTAGATGCGGATATCTATCAGCCCGACGGTCAGGGACCGTTTCCAGTCTTGCTGATGCGTCAGCCCTACGGGCGGGCGATCGCCTCCACCGTGGTCTACGCCCATCCCCAGTGGTATGCCGCCCAGGGTTACCTGGTGGTGATTCAGGACGTGCGGGGCCGGGGCAGTTCCGAAGGGACATTTCGCCTGTTTGCCCACGAAGTTGAGGATGGCTACGACACGGTGCAATGGGCGGCCCAACTGCCCCACAGCAATGGGCGGGTGGGCATGTATGGGTTTTCTTACCAGGGCATGACCCAGCTCTATGCGGCCCAGGCGGCCCCCCCGGCCCTGGTGGCCCTGGCCCCAGCCATGGTGGGCTATCACCCCTACACAGACTGGGCCTATGAACAGGGGGCCTTGGTGTTGCAGGCGGGGCTAGGGTGGGCGGTGCAACTGGCGGCAGAAACGGCCCGACTGGCGGGCGATCGCGCCGCCTACCGGGCCCTGCACCAAGCGGCCCGCCAACTGCCCCTCTCAGGGTCGCCCTGTCCTGAGGTGCTGCATCGCTACGGTGCCGAGTCCTTTTGGCACGATTGGCTGGCCCATCCCCAGGCCGATGCCTACTGGCAGGGGATCACACCGGACCTGAGCCGGGTGGACCTGCCCATGCTCCATGTGGGGGGCTGGTTTGACCCCTATCTGCGGGGGGATGTGCGCCTCTATCGAGAACTGGCGGTCCGTAGCCAATATCCCCAGCCCTTTTGGATAGGGCCATGGGGCCATATTCCCTGGGGGCGGCGGCTGGGCGATCGCGACTTTGGCCCTGCCGCTAGCAGCCCCATCGATCGCCTACAAGTCCGCTGGTTTGACCATTGGCTCAAGGGGCAAGCGACGGATCGGTTTGACCCAGCCCCCCTCCAGTGGTTTGACCTAGGGCAACACCGTTGGCGGGGCTTTGACCACTGGCCAGCAGCGGTGAAGCAAACCTGGTACCTCCACAGCCGGGGCCTACCCAGCCTCTGCC
>JAQCHG010000048.1 GCA_027619675.1 Cyanobacteriota bacterium | reverse complement strand
GGGCTGCTGCTCAGTCTGATGGGCACCCCCCCGGCCCTAGCTGATGGGGTTGATCAAGCCCAGATCGATGCCGCTACCCAGCGTTGGCAAACCAGCGCCCATGCCCTCAACGACATCAACTGTTCCAGTTGCCATGAAGCCTCGGGCACCCCAACGTTCCTGGCCCAGCCAGGGGTTGAGAGTTGCCAAACCTGCCACCAGCAGGCGGTTGATACCTTTTTGCTAGGGCAGCACGGCATTCGCCTGCTGGAGGGGGAAACCCCCTTGACCCCGGCCATGGCCCGTTTGCCGATGCAGCCCGAGGCTCTGGCAGTATCCATGACCTGCAACACCTGCCACGATGTCCATGCCGTCAATACGGTGCAAGCGGCGGTGGATGCCTGCCTCAGTTGCCACAGCGATACCCACTCGTTGAACTACGGCAATTCTCGCCATGCCGAGCTGTTTGCCGCCGATCGCGATTTACCCCGGCCTGGGGCCAACGGGGTGAGCTGTGCCACCTGCCACCTACCCCGCCACCAAACGGGCACCGGGGACAGTGCGGTGACCTTGGTGAACCACAACAACACCTATACGCTGCTCCCCCGCGATCGCATGGTCAAAGACGTGTGCATGAACTGCCACGGCATGGAGTACAGCTACAACAGTATTTTTGACGATGACCTGGTGGAGGCCAACTTTGACGCGCCCCCCAGCTTGTCCCTACAGACCTTTGATCTGGTGCGAGCCTTTGAGGATCGCCGCACCGACCAAGGGGAGGGTTAGGGCCATGGTCAAACCCAGCGTTCGTATAGACGGACAAACACCTCACTTCACCCACTGACAACATCTTCGCTTACACATTCGGACCCGTTCTAGAGAGGAGACAAGCCCAATGGCCATTGTAGAAAGATGGATGCATACCCTGCGGACCCGCACCGTGGCGTTTATCGCCATTATCCTGGCGGTGGCTGTCACTGCCATTTCCTGTAGTGGTGGTGGCGGCACGGTCACCGGCAACGGACCTGGCATTTCGCCGGACCTTGTGGCCGACTATATTCACACCGTCCTAGAGGCGGATCGCACGGCCTACACCCGCCACGTGGTGAACCGGGCCAAAATGCTCGAAGGCAAGGAGAAAGCGGACGGGGTCGTTCCCGTTGAAGCCACCGAGGCTTGGCAACAGGGGGAAGGCATTCCCCTCCCGGCTCAAATGTTCCGTTTGGGTTCAGAGATTGCCAATGAGAAAGGATTTTTCACCTACAACCTCATTTCTCCCTGGTACATCAACGACAGCCACGCCCCCAAAGGGGAATTTGAAGAAACCGCAGTCCAAACCATGATCGACACGGGGGAACCGGTCAAGGACTACCAGGAAATTGGTGGACAGCAGTATTTTTCGGCCATGTACCCCGACAAGGCGGTGGCGGAGGCTTGTGTGTCTTGCCACAATACCCACCCAATACATTTGGAGCGCTATCCCGACAAGCAGTTCGTGATGGACGAAGTGATGGGCGGCGTTGTGATTAATATTCCCCTAACGGGAGCCTAGGGATTCTTTTCTGCCAATGCGGATGTAATCTCGCTCCCCAGGGGGGCCATTGACGGTCTAGCCCTGGGGAGCCTCAACCCCCCATCTCCATGACCCACCGATTTTCCCTAAACCCTTTTGCCATTTGAGCCATGGGACGTTTACCCCATTCCCCCAAAGCGATTGAGCCTAACCCGATGTCTGCCCGCTCCCCGTCTGAGGATGGCCTCGCCGGGGCGGTGGCCCAGGTGGCGGCGCGGCGGCCTCCCCTGGCGCGATCGCGGGGGATTCAACCCGGTTTTAAGGTGTTGATTGGGCTCACCCTGCTGACGGCGGTGCTGCTCACCCCCTTTGCCCTCAGCGATCTATACTTCGATGCCCTGCGATCGCAGGCCTTTGACCTGCACCAATTCGTTCGGGGTGAGCTGTACAAACAGGGCACCGGCTATGCCGCCCTGCTGTTTGTGGTGATCGAACTGTTGCTGACGGTGCGGAAGCGGGGCCGGGGCTGGTTAGCCACGATCAAGCTGCCGGGATCCATGCTGTGGTGGCGCAGTGTCCACATCTTCTTAGGGGTGGCGCTGTTGGGCGCGGTGCTGGTGCATACCCTCGGGGCCAATGGCCTGAATTTTAACGCCGTGTTTCTCTGGGTCTTCTTTGCCACTACGCTCACCGCCTTGGTGGGGGTGGTGGCTGAGACCGGGATTTTAGAGTCCCCCCGCAATGTCTTTGGCCAACTCCCTGGCTCACCAGCCGCGCTCACCAAGGGGCCGTTAATTCGCGGTTTGCGGGCCATCTGGCTCACCAGCCATATCTTTTTGGTGGCTGTGTTTGGGGTCATGTTGGTGTTGCACATGGCCCTGGTTTATTACTACCGCTAGGGGTGACAGCAGAATGACGGTAAAGCAGGTAACCCGAACATCCCCTAATCGGCCCCCGACAGCCGAGGGGAAACTGCGCAGTGGATGGGCGCTATTGCTCATCGGTGCGTTTGCGATCGCCACCCTGTGGCTGACGCGCCCCGTCACCCCGGTGCAGGGGATTTCCCCCGTGGCGGGGCTGCTGACCTTAAAGGCCAGCGCCCAGACCGCGATGCCCTACGGTGGGGCGATCGCCAACCACCAGCCCACCTTGATTGAGTTCTATGCCGATTGGTGTACCACCTGCCAAGGCTTAGCCCCCACCCTGGCGGCCCTCCACCAGCAGTATGGCCCCGCCCTCAACTTCGTCATGTTGAATATCGATGATCCCCAATGGCGGGATCAAATCGAGCGCTATGGCGTCGCTGGGGTGCCCCATGTGGTGCTGCAAGATGGCCAGGGCACCATCCGGGAAACCTTTATTGGCAACGTGCCGCGATCGGTGCTGGCGCAGCGCATTCAAGCCCTGCTGTAGCCCGCCCCCCGCAGGTCTATCCCCGGCTGGGCCACGGCCCCCGTCCCATGTCTTTGCTCAAAGGGGCATTCCTCCCATGGCAATTTTGAATCGATTCCTATACCTGCTGAAGTTGCTAGAAGAGTTGGTCGAGCTAGGGGCGTTTCTGAATACACCCCTGGGCACCGCCGGGGTTTTCTGCCTGCTCAGCTACCAAGCCTTGATCCTGATGGGGTGTGATGCGGTGGATGGGGCCATTTTGGCCAGCACGGCCACCTTAACCCTATACTGCATGGTCAATCGACCCGTTGATTAGGTTTGAATGCTATGGCGCGATCCCTTCGACATTGGGGCCTGAGTTGGGCCTTGGCGGGAGCCGTTTTTCTGGCCCTGCCCCTGGCCTGCTCTGCGGAGGAGGGGACGGTGTCCAGGGATGCGCCCGCTGCGCTGTCCAGCACCCAGGATGCCGCCTTTGCCGCGCTGCGGGCCGCCGATATCGTCTATCTGGGGGAACGCCATGACAGTGCCGCCGATCATGCGGCCCAGTTGGCCATCCTTGAGGCCCTGTATGCCGAAAACCCTGATCTGGCGATCGCCCTGGAGATGTTTCAGCGTCCGTTTCAGCCCGTTATTGATCGCTATCTCGCCGGGGACCTTTCCGAAGCGGAACTGGTTGAGCAAACGGAATACCTGACGCGGTGGGGCTTTCCCTGGGAGTTTTATGCCCCGTTTCTCCGCTTTGCCCAAACCCACCAAATTCCTGTGCTGGCCCTCAATGCCCCGGCGGAGATCACCCGCCAAATTGCCCGTGAGGGTTTGGAGAGCCTGACGGGTGATGACTTTCGCTACATTCCCCCCCTCGACCAGATCGACACCAGCAACGACGCATACCGGGCCTTTGTGGCGGATGCCTTTGGATCCCACGGTGCCCACGGCAACTTTGACATCGATAACTTTTTTGCCGCCCAAGTCACCTGGGACGAAACCATGGCGATGACGATCGCTGAGTTTAAGCGGGCTAACCCCACCACCCAGGTGATCGTGCTGGCGGGGAATGGCCATGTCATCTACGGCTATGGCATTCCCGATCGCGTCCAGCGCCGCCTAGGGGAGGACGTGACCCAGCACATTGTTTTGCTGAATCCCCCCGAGTTTTTTGAGGCAGCGGGGGGGGCGATCGCCGATGCCTTTTGGTACAGCAACTAACCGCTTACCGCACATTCAGCGCCCCGTGCCGCCGCAGCCATTGCTTTTGGCTATCCGTCAGCCCCGAGGCCGCCGTAAACAGCGCCCCCCGCACGGTGGCCCCCTCCAGACAAACCCCCGCCAGGTGCGCCTGCTCTAAATTGGCCTCCCGCAGGTCTGCCCCCCGCAGGTCCGCCCGGCTCAGGTTGGCGTAGTCCAAACTGGCCCCATAGAGGGAAGCCCGCCGCAAATCTGCCCCCATCAGCACCGCGTGCCACAGGTCCGCCCAGTCCATCTGGGTGGAGCGCAAAACCGCCCCGGTTAAATCCGCCTCAGACAAGTCGCAGCGCAGCAAATCCGCTTCTGAAAAGTTTGCTCCCAGCAGCAGCGCCTTAGAAAACTTGGCTTGGGCCAACCCGGCCCCGGCAAAGGCCACCCCCATCAGGGTTGCCCCCATCCAGGCGGTGCGGCTAAGGCGGGCACCCGTAAAGCTCGACTGGCTGAAATTTGCCTCCTCTAGGCGGGCTCCCACCAGACTGGCGTGATCAAAGCGGCATTGGGGAGCCGTGACGCTCCGCAAATCAGCCCCATTGAAATTGGCCTGACGGGCATCTACCCCCGTCAAGTTGGCCCCATGCAGTTTGGCTGACGCCGCGATCGCCCCCTGGAGCTTGGCATGGGGTAACTGGGCCTGAATCAAGCTCGCGTCCGTGAGGCACGCTGCCGTCAGATCCCCACCGGACAAATCCGCCAGCACCAACGTGGCCAGGGAAAAATCCACAGCTTGGCAAGAACTCCCCTGGAGTGTTGCCCGCCGCAAATAGGCCCCCGAAAAGTCACCGCCATCTAAACACTGCTGACTGAGGTTGAGATGGCTCAATTCGGCTCGGGCGAGGGATTGTCCCGACTGCAACTGGGCTAACACATGGGCAGCAGTCAATTGCGCCATACCAAACTCCTCTAAGGGCTCCACCATTTTAGGGGAATTTGTATCGAGGAATACAGAATAAAATGTGAACAACCAGGGCTCCTAAGCCGTGTAAAGCATTTCCTCGGCTCACCTCCCAGGCAGGTGGGCCGAGGAAATGCCAGCTTCGGGCTCCTGTCCACTGCTTTAGGGGATCTCTGATCAAGAAATGACCTGCTCAGACTGTTGGGTCTCGGACCTCGACACCAACCTACGACAGCCTCAGTTTGGGATAAGTCGATGAAGGGAATGCCGCTTAACCCGAACTCAGGTTACGACAGGATATTCATTCCGAAAAATCCCCTTAACCGCCCCATGCTAGACAGTGCCGCCACCATTAACTGGATTGACCTATGGGTGCCCCTGGGGCTGTTGGGGTTAATTGGGCTAGCGGCGATCGCCTTTGCCCGCCTGTAGGCACCCGCGATCGCGAGGGGCGGTGACCCATCACAACCAGAGGATGGGTTGCCCTTTGGCAACCTAGTTAAGCTTGGCGCGAATAACCCTACCTTCTGACTCCCTATCTCCCATGCTCCCCATCTCCCCCACCCAAGGAAACGGTTGGCAAACTTACGCCGCGCTGGACTAGCGGCCCCCCACCAGGGAGCGACCATTGCTGGGGGTGAGGCTAAAGGCGCGGAAATGCTGGGCCTGTTGCTCAATGCGGGTAGCGAGGCGATCGCACACCAGGGTACACAGCTCAAAGGTGAGGTCATCGGCAACGCTATAAAAGGCGGAGGTGCCTTGGGTGCGGCGAGACAGCACCCCCGCCTGGAGCATCACTTTCAGATGTTTAGAAACGTTGGCTTGGCTGGTGGCGGTGGCCTCCACCAAATCTTGGACGCACTTTTCGCCATCGCGCAGCAGGTTCAGAATTTTGAGGCGCATGGGCTCACTCAGAATACTGAAGTAGGCCGCCACCTGCTGAACCACCTCTGGGGGCACGGGCTCCATCGGTTTTGCTCCAAACGGTGTGTGATACGTGCGATCCCCGTTATTCTAGCAGGCGAATTAGGATTGACAAATCAGCAAATGTCGTGGTTCTAAAACATCGGTTTAGCAGCGGTAAAAGTCCCCAATAGGGGCCGCATCAGGTAATGGCCGATACGGACTTTTCGCACCGACCTCTGATTTATCCGCCATCAGAGGTTCTGGGCCGAGGTGAACGCAGGGCTCAACCGTCGGCCCAGAGCAGTGTGCTATTGGTAAAAGCGATGGTCTAACCAGGCCCGGAGTTCGTCTTCTTCGTAGAAGTAGAGGGTGCGATCGCCCACGGGGTCGTAGGCTTTCCAAACCTCGGTGTTCCCCTGCATGAACTTGCTGATGTGGGGTTCCGTTCCGGTGCTGAGCCAAGTCATCAGCGCTGTGGCCACGGCTTTGAGCCCGCTACCGATGCGGCTGGGCTCATAGACTGTGTGGCGAGAACCGACCGTGAGGGCGTCAAATTGGCCGCGTTGGAGTAAGTCGGTGGAGGTGGGGGTGTAGGTGCTCATAGAATCCTCCAAAAGTGACGAGAGTCGTGGATGGTGTGTTGAAGGCGGGTGGGACTGAGGGGCTTGCCAGCCGCTAGAGAATCCGGTTGAATCCGTCCAGCAGTCGGTCGTTGATGTCAACGATCCCGGCGTTTATCCGCCTATGCTCCCACTGTAACGAGGGCTACCAACACTGCCCACGCATACTATGAATGGCTAATATGCACAAAATCGATATCAGGGCCGGGGGGGATGGGTTAGCCTGAGGGCGACGGGTTGGCATTCCCCCTAGCCCTATGAATCTTTGGAAAATCAAGCTTTCTCAATTGCGGGCACTGCTGGCGGTGGCCGACCAAGGCAATTTCAGCGAGGCGGCGTTGACCTTGGGGGTCAACCAGTCCACCATTAGCCACGCGATCGCCACCCTAGAAGAAGAACTGGGGGTGGTGCTGTTCCATCGGGGTCGCCATGGGGCGCAACTCACCCCCGTGGGGGACCACATAACCGCCCATGCCCGGCAAATCCAGACCTCCCTAGAGGGGATCTTGACCGCCGCCAACCAAGAAAAGGGCTTACAGGGGGGTACGGTGCGCATCGCCGCCTTTCGCAGCATCGCCACCCATGTGCTGCCGGGGGCGATCGCCCGCCTCCACCGCCGCCATCCCCACATTCAAATCACCCTGACCGAGGTGGATGAAGTCCACCAATTAAAGCAACTGCTAATCCAGGGGCAGGTGGACGTTTGCGTGGCGGAAACCCTTGAGGGGGAAGACTTTGAAACCCAGCCCATCTTGGAGGACGAATATATCGCCCTGCTGCCCCCCAACAGTGGCCTGCGGGATGCCCAACTGACCCTGACGGATCTGCGCACCTATCCGCTAATCACCTCCAGCCATGGCAGTTGTGCCGATCGCATCCAGGGGCACCTGGCCCAAATGCAGCCCGCCCTCACCCCCCGCTACCGCATTCGCCACGACTCTTCCATTACGGGCATGGTGCAGCAGGGCTTGGGCATTGCCATCATGCCGCGCCTAGCCGCAGAACCCATTCCCGAGGGGGTGCGGGTCTGCCGTTTACCCTTTCACCTCGCCCGCCCTATTGGGGCCTCGCGGTTACGGGCCAGCCTCGCGCCCCCAGCGGTATACGCCTTACTAGACGCCCTCCAAGTTGCTGTGCCATCGGATCCAGCATTGGATTCGGCCTTAGATTCAGTATCGGATTCGGCGGCGGCCCCGATGCCTTAGACCTGGGTGGCATAAATTTGCCAACCTGTTGCCAGGGATAGGGGCGGGGCGGGGCTAGGGGGGCGGTGACTGTTGCCAAAGATCCTGCACAAAGGCGGCGATCGCATCTAAACGGAGGGCCTGGTTATATTGGTTGAGGTGGGCCTGAATGGAGGCCGCCTGGGGCGGCAGCTCCGCCAGCAGAGCGGCGACGGTGGTGTCATCACAGAGGATAGCGGCGCTGTGGAGTTGCTGGAGCCACAGGGGCGTCAAGTGCTGAATCGCCTCGGCTTCTAGGGATAGGGCGGGCAGGGCGGCGGTGGCCACGGTGGCATCTCCGAGCGTGGGGTCGGGCAACCAAGCCCGAGTCTGGGAAGCCGTTTGGGCACTGGCGGGTCCTGCCACCACCACGGGCAAGGTGAGATGAAAGGTACTACCTAAACCCACGTCGCTACACAGCATCAGATGCCCCCCCAAGGCCGTGGCCAAATGTTGGCTAATGGTTAACCCCAGTCCGGTGCCTTGGGATGTGGCGGTGCTGGGGATGAT
>JAQCHG010000047.1 GCA_027619675.1 Cyanobacteriota bacterium | reverse complement strand
ATCGGACTCGCCATCAGGGCGATCGCCCCTACCCACACTGGATTCAAGCGCGTCGCCATAGCCACACTAGGGAAAGAAGAGAACCGCAACCCAACCATACTGAATCAAGACAGCAAGACTTCACACCAACCGTGGGCACCCCCGGCCCATTCTACCCAGGGACACGGTCCCGACCAGGAAACAACAACTGCCCCGCCCCGGATCCCGCTTCCTATTCAGGGTCCATGCCTGCAAACACCCCCTGGTCTAGGGCCTGCTGCACCTGCTGCCCCAGTTGTAGCATCAAGGGTTGGTAAGGCAACACATCACCGACGGGCTCAATGGGCATCATCAAGCTCACCGCCACCCAAGGCTGACGGGCACGGTGTTGCCACTGTTGCCGCTGATCTAGCCAGAACCAGCGACCGGGGGACGGATGACCTCCTTCGGGCCAGCCGTACCACTGCATCACGGCAAAGGTGCTCTGTTCGTTACGGGCTCGGAAGTATTGGGCTGTCACCGTGATGTTATCTCCCCCCGAACTGGGGACAGAAAACCGCAGAATTCGACGGTGCTCCATGCGCCAGGTCTGGGAGCCCGCAATGTCTACCCACTCCACCTCGGGCTGGTTGGTATGCCAAGTTTGGGGCCGTAGCAGTAGGGCCAACCCCGGCACGTCTGGGTCCGTGGGCTGGGTGGGGATGTATTCCGTCAAAGACCAGTCTTCGCCACTCAGGTTAATGACAGTGTGGTTCAACGTTTCCCAGTCAGACAGGGGCAGGGGCTGGTCTTTTAACTGACGGAGTTGCTCGATCTGGGGCACTTGTAGCGGAGCGCTCCAGGGCCAGGTGCCGCTGAAATAATCGGGCAGGGCCGCGATCGCCAGCAGGGCCGTCAGAAAAACCACCACCAGGATCTGCACCAAACGGCGGGATCCTAAGGCAGCCGGGGCAGGCATGGACTCTTGCATGGACTTCTCTTCTAAAACCATGGGTGGGGTCAGACCATTGAGGTGTCGTCAACCTGCAACGAAAGCCGAGCAGGTACGTAGCGCTGGAGGAGTTGCACAATGCCCACCAGGGCCAGCAGGGTGAGGGCTGAATACACATCCCCACCCCAGCTTTCATGGAGCCAATGGAACCCGGCTTCGTTGCCTGTGCCGTGGAAGTAGCTCAACATCGTATTCCGCAGGATGTTGGCCACGATGCTCATCACCACCGTGGAGAGGAACAGCAAGCCCGTCCGCAGCCGCGATCGCCACAAGCCCGTCCACTGGGTCAACATCAGGGCCACATACAGGCTGGTAAAGAGCATCTTGAGCCCCGCACAGTGGGGGGCCACTTCCACCATTTGATCGTTCACCCGCAGATAAATTTGATCGACGGTGACATCAATGCCCCCTTGGATCAGCAAAAAGCCCGCCACAGTGGCGATGAAATGCTGAAGGGGCAACACATAGGGCTCAATCAGATAGGGCAACTGACTCGGCGTGGCCAGCACCACTAAGGCCAAGGGAAAGGCCATCTGCTTGAGCCCAGCCCAGCCCTTGAGGGTGAGACACAGCCCCGCCAGCAGCAGGGGCAGGGAGATGTTCATCCAGTCTGTCAGGCCGCTGGTGTACAGCACTGCGGCGATCGCCAACAGCCCCCATCCGGCGGGGTGAGCCCGGTCTGGCGAATCTTGCCAAGTCTGACGCTGGCTCCAGGCCAGATAGGCCGCAAAGGGAATCCCCAACAGGCCATGGCTAAAGTACTCGTGTTGAATGCTGATGGATTTATTCAGCCAGCCATCCACCCAATGCCACAACAGGGGACCGTAGAGCAGGGTCAACAGCCCCAGCAGGGCTAAGGACAGGGGGGCTGGGAGGCGCGATCGCCAGGAAGCGAGATTGGTTGCCATGGACACTACACCACATCAACGGGTTGACGAGCAGACTGATGAACAGCTTGGGTCATCACCGCCACCACCTGATCCACTTGGGTGGAGGTCATGCCGGGATACATGGGGAGGGAAAGAATTTCTTGGCTCAGGGTTTCGGCCTGGGGAAAGGCTCCGGCCTGATAGCCCAAGGATTGGAAGGCGGGTTGCAAATGGCAGGGCACTGGGTAATGGATTCCCGTTTGAATGCCCGCTGCCTCTAGGGCCAGTTGCAGGGTGGTGCGATCGATGGGGCAAGCGGGGGTCACCCGCACCACATAGAGATGGTAGATATGCCCCCGGCCACTGTCATTGCGTATGGGGAGAATGCCCATCTCTGCCAGGGAAGCCAACCCCTGGTCATAGAGGCCAGCGGTGCTGTTACGGGAAAGGTTCCAGTCCCCTAGGTAGGGCAGTTTGAGGCTGAGGACGGCGGCTTGGAGGGTGTCGAGGCGGCTGTTGGTGCCCCCAGCCTCGGTGTGGAAGTATTTACGCACCGCGCCATAGTTCCGCAGCGATCGCGCGGTTTGGGCAATCAACTCCTGCTGGGTGACAAACATGCCCCCATCCCCCAAAGCCCCCAAGTTCTTGCTGGGGTAAAAGCTAAAGGCGGCCCCACCCCCCACAGAACCGGCTCGATACCCCTCCCGCTCTGCCAAATGAGCCTGGGCCGCATCCTCAAAAATCAGCAGATCATGGCGATTGGCCAGGGCCATCAAGGCCCGAGGGGAAACCATCTGTCCATAGAGATGGACGGGTAGCAAGGCCCGCGTCCGGGGGGTGATGGCGGCCTCAGCGGTAGCCAAATCTATGAGGGCGGTGTCAGGGTCGCAGTCCACAAAGACCGGGGTAGCCCCAGCCCGCATCACCCCAATTAGGGTGGCCACAAAGGTGTTGGCGGGCAAAATCACCTCGTCCCCAGCCCCGATGCCACAGGCTTGCAACCCCAGGGCGATCGCGTCGGTGCCACAGCCCATGCCCACCCCATAGGCCGCCCCCGAGGCTGCCGCAAAGGTGGCTTCAAACTCTCGGACCGCCTGCCCCAGCACAAAATCCCCCTGCTCTAGCACCGCTGCCACTGCGGCCATAATCTCCGTCTGGAGGGGGGCATGTTGCCAAGACAAGTCAACAAAGGGGACGCCGGGGCTAGCTGAATGGGACATGGCAGACTCTCAAACAAGGAAACTCAATGATGCACGCTGGCATGGACAGACTGGCCCGATGCCACCGTTTTTCCACAGGTATACACAAACCCGTTGCCGGTGAACTCTGAAACGGTTCCCTAGCAGTGCGCCATCCTCAGCATTGGGCCATCCTCTAGGATCAGGTGGAGGGCTGCTACTCCCATACCCAGGTGAGGGCAATCACCCAGGTGAGGGCAATGGCAGGGAAGTTCTCCCCCTGCTGACGTTGGGGCAAGGATCTGCCTCTAGTGTCTCGGTTCACTGGTGCACTATGGGATCATTTTTTTAAAGTCTCCATGAAACTTCCGTAAGTTTCGGGATATGGCCATGGGCTGGCGATCGCCTACCCTCAGGCCCTACTGCCCACCAGACAACCGTTTACCGCCAGGGGACAATGCCCCTAAGGCACGGCATTCATACAGGGTTAAGTCTGGCCGGATCGGCATTACCACCCCTGTTCCGTCATTTGGCGCGGGGCCGTTACGGTTGGACCACCAGCCTTCTGGCAGCCATTGATGACGCCCCGAGCCCCGAGTAACAGGCCCAGGGTGCCCAATCCTAAAATCGCTATACCATCAATGGGACGATACCGCGATGGTCCCTTGGGACCGGTCTTCGACCATCGCTGCTCCCGAGGATCTGCCCCATGGACTTTCAAACTGCCCGTCAATCCATCCTGAACCAAACCGTTAATCTGCAACCCGACCAGCAACCCTTCATCCACTGCCTACGCCAGGGACAGCCCCCCATCCCAGGTCAGGTAACCACCCTATTGCTAGCCCTGCGGGTGGTGGGGGAAGCCCTCCGCCAGGAACCTACCCTCGATCGAACCCTAGCCCACGCCTTTTTTGTGCTCACCTACGAGAGCCGCAACCTCTACCAGCGGCATCATCAGGCGGGCCATGAATGGCCACCGCTGCTGGATGAAGATCTGGATCGCATTGCCAAAGCCGTGCGCGACATCCTGGCGGATGCGGCTTAAGGGCTGTCATCCATTTACGCAAGCATCCTTGCTGTGCAATAGCGACAGTCTCTAGGCCCGCACGGCGTAAATTTGCCAACCGTTGCTTGGGGTGGGGCAGCGGAGGAGCCAGGGAGCCAGGGAGCCAGGAGGACTGTGACTGCTGCCGCAGAGTCCTAGGCACGTCACAAAGGCAGGCGCGGTCATGCTGACCCAGCAAGACTTTCACCTGTAATGGATGACGCGCCCTAGCGGATTCCACACAGGTTGCGATAGCGGCATTCGGGGTCGGGGGTACCCGTTGGGGCCGCCACCGCCGGGGATGTATCTGGGGCGGGTTGAGCATGCGGGGGCGCGTCGGCGCGATCTAGTTCGTCCGGCTCCGCAATATCCCCAGGGACGGCAAAGAAGGGGGCCTCCACCAGCGGATCTAATTCCACGGAGTCGAGCAACTCCCGCCAACTAGCATCGATGGCGTCATCGTCAGGGTATGCCATCTTCAGCCCGGCTAGGGTATCTAACAGGTCGTACCAATAGCGGGCACTGGCGTAAAGGCTGGCCTGCTCTAGCGGGGTGGCGGTAGCTAGGGCCGTGGCTAGGTCTGCGTCTGGGGCTTGGCGCTCAATCCAACCCACGGCGGCTTGGGTGGGTTCATCACTGTTGGTGTCACAGAAAATGGAGACTTGCCAGTAGTAGCGATCGCCCACCGTCAAGGGATCGATCCCCAGGGTTTCTGGCAGTTGCAGGCTGGCGATTCCCGCATCAAAGGGACCCGAGAACTGGGCCTGGTACACCAACTCGCCGCCGCTGGCGGTCTCATCCACCGCTCGATAGAGGGAAAACGTCACAACGCTACCGGGGGCAATGGGCTGATACCAGTAGAAACGGGGATAGGCCGCCGTCGTCCAGCCCACATTCTCCGCTGGCGTCAGCAGGCTTAAACGGCCTGGATTACCCAAAATACAGCCCCGCGTCCCCGCCCCTTCACGGGGACCCGGTAGCCCCAAGCCGGGGGGCGGGTTGTAGGGTTCTGCCATGGCCCGCAGGGAGAGACCCGTCCAACTCAGGGCAACGATGGTGACAGCAGTGGACTTGAGAAAAGGAAAGCGTGTCATAAGGTTTTCCAGGAATCTAGGGCATCTCCTGAGGGAGATAGGGGCACAAGACCGGGTATCTATGGCTGCATCAGCCCCAAAATGTTCCCAGTCGTGTTGGGCTGCGACTGTCCGTGGATCTAACAGGACTGACGCGGCCACCCCGACGAACTAGGGGCTAATGGATGGGGACGAATCAAACGGTGGAATTGTCCCAGCCTTGAGAGCAAGGGGTTTCAACCCCTTATCGGGCGGAATTTTCCGTTGATGGTTTCAACGCTCCTTGGCCCCTGGCCCCAACGGAAGGCCGAGAATGCGGGAGCGTATTGGGTAATTCCGATCAGACAGTCGGGCCAACTCCAGGGCAGCGTTTACTGGCCACAACTACACATTCAAAAGAAAACAGTCCGTAAACCTACTCACCCGCCAATCTAACAGGCAGGGATGAACTTAGCACGGCGTTGCGATCGCCCCTTGTCCCCTGCGCCACTCTCGGTCTTGCCCCTATGGGGAACCGTCATCCATAATCGCCAGACACCTGATTGGGCAATGGTTACGGTCCCCATCCGGATAACGTTTCCCCAGCGGGCTTTTACCCCTACGGTTACCCGTCATGGATGACGGGCCTCAGGCCCGCAGGCGCAAAGTGGGCCACCCATCCCTGGCGGGGGGGAACTTCCCTGACACAATGGGAACGACGGTGAGAGGAAAACCGATGGGATTAACGCACGCAGCCTTGACGACCATCAGCACCTTAATTTGGTTGGCGATGGCGATCGCCCCAGCCCCCCTACAGGCCGCTGACAACGACGCGGCCCCAGCCCCGTCGGCAGAGGCTCCTACGCCACCCGCTGTTGGCACCCCACCACCGCTGCCAGAAGGCTTTCGCACCTACACCCTAGCCCGCTCCTTTGCTATTCAAATTCCTGAGGACTGGGTCAGTGTGGGGACGGTAGAGGCCCGCAGCGCCGTCATTACCAATTACGACCCCGATCGCGGCGGTGGCCCCCAAGCCGGGGATATCAAGACCGAGGTGCAGTTTTCAGACGAGTCCCCCAACACCGCCATCAGTCGCGCGGTGGATGAGTTGGTGGCCAGCGGCTACACCGTTACCCACTACAGCTTCATTGAGGTCAACGGCATCTTGGCCCTGCGCCTGCGGGTGGCGGATGTGCCCGGTGACTATCCCTATCAATTCATCACCTACATCGGCTATGCCAGTTACGGCACCGCCATGCTGATCAGCCATTCCGTTAGCGAAATGGAGCCTGAGACGTGGGATCTGTTGGGGCAAATTCATGGGTCCTTTGTGCCGGTCTATCGCTAGGGAGGCTGCATGGGCGGCGTGAGTGGGTGAGCCTTGTGTGGGGGAGAGGGAGAGAGGGAGAGAGGGAGAGAGGGAGAGAGGGAGAGAGGGAGAGTCAAGCTGGACAGTGCTTGGGTTGGCGCGATCGCGGGGGTACGGTTTCGAGGCTTAACCCCTTGTTAGAGTGGGCAAAAGGCGTGAAAGGCACGGCGATGGGCCAAATTTTGATGGTGGTACACCAGGAAACCTCGAATCCTGGACTGGTGGGGGAAAAGTTGAGATCGCGGGGCTATCGACTAGACATCCGCTGCCCCGCCCTGGGGGATGCCCTGCCCACCCACTTGGATGACCACGACGGGGTGGTGGTGTTTGGCGGCCCCATGAGCGCCAACGATGACGACACCCTGCCCTTCATTCGCGCAGAACTGACCTGGATTGAGGCAGTGGCCTTGCCCGCAGGGGTGCCCTATTTGGGGATTTGCTTGGGGGCGCAACTGCTGGCCCGCGCCTTGGGGGCAACGGTGACTCCCCATCCCGATGATCTGCGGGAAATTGGCTACTACCCCCTCCACGGCACCGCCGACGGCCACGCGCTGTTCCCCGCCACCCTCCAGGTGTACCACTGGCATGGGGAAGGGTTTGATTTGCCCACGGGGGCGGTGGCCTTGGCCACGGGGGATACCTTTGCCAACCAAGCCTTTCGCTATGGCGATCGCGCCTACGGGCTGCAATTTCACCCAGAAATCACGGCGGCGTTGATTGACGAATGGACCACCCGAGGGGCCGATCAATTGCCGCTGCCGGGAGCCCAACCGCGATCGCAGCAACTCCAGGGCCATGAAAGTTATGGTCCCGCCGTGGAGCAATGGTTGGACATTTTTCTACACCAGTGGCTGCATCCAGAGCCTTGGGTCCAGCGGGTGTCGGCTTAAGGGTGAGGGCATGGACCAACTGCGGCGGCGAGGCGGGCCGGGACCAGCGCCAAGGTCCCAGGGTGTGGAAAACTGTGGAAAACGGCCACATTCTGTGGAAAAAGTCACCGGGATCTGTGGAAAAGTCCGTTGAATTGGGGAAAATCTTGTGAAAATCGGTGTGATCGGGACAGGGCTCATGGGAACCCCCATGGCCCTGCGCTTGCAAACCGCAGGCTATGGGGTGGTGGCCTACAACCGCACCGCCGCTAAGCTCGCCCCTCTGGCGGCGGCGGGTATTCCCAGGGCCGAAACGGTTCCGGTCCTGCTGGACACCACCCACTGCACGGTGTTGATGCTCTCCGATGCCACCGCGATCGCCGCCACCCTCCTCACCGATACGGTGCGTCCCCACCTCAGCGGCCAAACCCTGATTCAAATGGGCACCATTGCCCCCCAGCAAAGCCGCGACCTCGCCCAGCAGTGTCAAGCCGCTGGCGCAACCTATTTGGAAGCCCCGGTGCTGGGCAGCATGCCCCAGGTCAAGGACGGCAGCCTGATTGTCATGGTGGGGGCCAGCGAGGCCGACTATGACCAATGGAGCCCCGTCCTCCGCTGCTTGGGGGAACCGCGCCACCTGGGTCCGGTGGGGGCTGCCGCTGCCACTAAATTGGCCATGAATCAACTGATCGGTTCCCTCACCACCGCCTTTGCCATGAGCCTGGGCTTGATTCGCCGGGAGGGCATCGCGGTGGATGCCTTTATGGACATCGTGCGGGCCAGCGCCCTCTATGCCCCCACCTTTGATAAAAAGCTGACCCGCATGGTGGAGCGGAATTTTGCCGATCCCAATTTCCCCACCAAGCACTTGCTGAAGGACATGCGGCTGTTTTCGGAGGCGGCGATCGCGGCGGGCCTGTCCCCAGAACTGGCGGATACCGTGGCCCTGTTTGCCC